>NZ_JBXWQZ010000070.1:0-22556 GCF_059612645.1 Ruegeria sp. YKSF131
TGGTCAGAGATCGCGCGGCGAGGCCCAGATCGGGCGATACAAACAGGTCATCGGACTGGAACTGCGCAGCCGCAACATGGAGACCCAGACAACCGAAGCCCGCATCGCTGTCAAAGCCCTCAACCGCATGACCCGTCTAGGTCGTGCGACCTATGAACGTGTCGCATAACGAACCGGGGAAAGGGGCAAATGCGGCCCAAGCGCTATTCGTGCAACGCGGTCTCGGAGAAACGAGACGCGGGACAAAGCAGACACTCCGCTCAAATAGTTGGATGTTTTGTTTCGCACTTATTTCTCTATCGAGGCTGGGCAGAACTACTAGCAGTTCCGCAGATATTTTCGAAACAGTTCAACTTCGGGGACAAGCGCTTTGTTGGCGTCTGGGGTTACCAGATACAGCCCCTGCCTGGACGTGATTGTCAGGTTTGACAGCTGCACAAGAAGCCCGGTTTCGACAAAGAACGCCGCAAATCTCTCAGCCAGCAAGCATATGTGCGGGCCATGCGAGGCAATGACTGCTGCCGCAACAGAACTATCAGTGGATATCCGGTTTTTGTGCGCTTTTGGCCGTTCTCCCAATAGGTGGCTACGAAAAAAGTCCCCCCATTGATCCTCGATACCAACGATATGAACGAGAGGTCTAACTGCAAGATCTTCAGCAGTTACTAGCGTTGGCATTGTTTCCCGAGTCTTGGGAGAACACAAGGGAACGAGATCATCATGAAACAGCAGTTCGGCTCTGTAGCCCGGCCAATTCCCATGCCCTAGGCGCAGTTCTATATCCGCTTCGTCCGCCTGATTATCAGCCCAAACGGAAGAACTCATTCGGATTTCGATGTTTGGAAACTCACGGGAGAACTCCTGAACAATGTTCGACACCCAGATCGCTGAGTACGACAATGGAGCGCGAACTGATAGCCGGGTCGGCTGTCGAAGGCCGAAAATGCTGGTAGTTGATCCCATTATTTCCGCAAACGCACGTCGAATTGAAGGCAAGTACGCCTTTCCGTTTTCATTCAATCTCAGCCCTCGCGGCAAGCGCACGAACAGCGCATAGCCCAGATGGGCCTCCAACGCTCTTACGCGGTGGCTTATTGCAGATTGAGAAAGGTTCAATTCCTCAGCCGCGGCCATGAAGTTCTCATGCCGG
This sequence comes from Ruegeria sp. YKSF131, assembly GCF_059612645.1. NCBI lineage: Bacteria > Pseudomonadati > Pseudomonadota > Alphaproteobacteria > Rhodobacterales > Roseobacteraceae > Ruegeria > Ruegeria sp. YKSF131. The sequence continues at coordinate 1,151 of NZ_JBXWQZ010000070.1, forward strand.
GCCGCAGCTTCGAAAGCCTGCAGTGCGGGAAGTGGCGGCAAGCTGGTTCTGGTGTCAGACATATAGCCTCCAATTTTTAGACCCCTTAGGGCACAAAGAGTTCTTTTGACTGATACCCAATTGCCCCGCATCGTCAAGAGAACTGTCACGTTCAAGAAAGAATCAAGAATGCGCGTCGGATTTATCGGTTTGGGAAACGTAGGGGCAAAACTGTCGGGCAGTCTGTTGCGCGACGGGTTTGACGTCATCGTCCGCGACTCGGATCAAGCTGCGGCTCAACCCCTTCTGGATCAGGGAGCGATCTGGGCTGAAAGCGGCCGCGCGTTGGCCGAAGCCTGCGATGTGATCATCACTTGCCTGCCGTCACCCGTGGTTTCCGCCAAGGTGCTGGAAGAAGAAAACGGCGTGTTGGAAGGCATCTCAAAGGGCAAGATCTGGCTGGAGATGTCCACCACCGAAGCCGAAGACGTGCAACGTCTGGGGGCCTTGGTTGAGGCCAAAGGCGGTATCGCGATGGACAGCCCCGTTTCCGGCGGCTGCCATCGTGCCTCAACCGGCAATATCGCCATCTTTACCGGCGGCAAACGCGAGGCGTTTGAACAGGTGCTGCCGCTGTTGTCGACCATGGGCCGTCAGATCGTGCATACGGGCAAGCTGGGGTCGGCCTCGGTGCTGAAAGTGATCACCAACTACCTGGCGGGCGTGCAGCTGGTCTCCACCGGTGAGGCCTTTATGGTCGCCAAAAAGGCAGGCATTGATCTGGCCGTGGCCTATGACGCGATCCGGGTGAGCTCCGGCAATTCCTTTGTGCATGAAACTGAAGGCCAACTGATCCTGAACGGCAGTTACAACATCAACTTCACCATGGATCATGAGGTCAAGGATGTGACCCTGTTTGACGATCTGGCCAAGTCATACGGCGTTCCGGTCGAGCTGTCGCCGGTCTGTGTGGCTGCGATGGAGGACGGGCTGAAACGCTATGGCCCGCGCGTGTGGTCCAGCCAGGTGGTCAAACGGCTTGAGGATGATTGCGGCACCGACCTGCGCGCGCCCGGTTTCCCGGAATATCTGGTCGATCACGAACCCGAAGGCGCAGGTGCCGAAGTCGTGGTGAAACACCGCGCCTCTTACGAGTGATCTGCGCTGGCGACCGAAGCTTCTCCCCCTTCGGTCGCCAAACTCAAAATTGGAAAGGGCATAGCCATGGATAAGTCGCATAAATCCAGCTGGACCAGTTTCGGAAATGCCACCAAAGAAGATTTTCTGGCGGTGATGGACTATGAGGACACCTACAACGCGGCCCTGCCAGACCGGATACTGGACGCGCTCCGGTCGCTGGACGAAGAGTGGACCCCTTACCCCGTCAACCGCTATCAACACAGCTTGCAGGCCGCGACCCGCGCCTATGAGGACGGCGCAGACGAGGAAATCGTGGTTGCTGCTTTGGTGCACGACACCGGCGATATCCTGTCACCCTACAACCACGGCGAACTGTCTGCAGCGATGATGAAACCCTATGTCAGCGAGCGGACATACTGGATCTTGAAACATCACTGCGTTTTCCAGGGGTATTATTACAATCACTATCTGGGCGGGGACCGGAACGCGCGCGACAAGTACAAGGACAGCCCCTATTGGGAAGACTGCCGGTACTTCTGTCATGAATATGACCAATGCGCCTTTGATCCGGATTACCCAACAAAACCGCTGGAATTCTTCGAGCCAATGCTGCGCCGTATTCTGTCCAAGGGCGAAGGGCATATGGAGCTGAATGAGACTGCGGATGAACCGGTTGCGGTGTAACAGGCATGGTCAAGTCCAGACGCATATACACCTATGGCGGGCACGAAGCGTTGCGCAACCACACGGTAGCGGATTTTGTCGCCGGCAAGGGCGCACGCAAGTTTACGCAAACCACCTCCTATGATCAGGAAGAGGCCCGCGCGGCGCAAGCGGCGGGCATCGACCACCTGTCGATTTTGGACTCCGACGTAACTGAGATCCGTGCAGGCGCTCCGAACACGTTCATTACCGCCTGCCTGCCCGCAACGGATTTCGCAACCCATGACGAAATACTGCGGGCGGCGATCAAGGCCGCCGAAGCGGGTGCGGATGCTGTGTATACGATACGTTCGCTTGATGTTGTAGAAATGCTGGCCAAAGAGGGACTGGCTGTACAGGGCCATCTTGGCCTTGTGCCGAGACTGTCCACCATGATCGGCGGTTTAAGAGCTTATGGGCGCACAGCCGACGAGGCATTGAGCCTGCACCATGCGATGCGGCGGCTCGAAAATGCGGGTGCCTATGCCGTTGAACTGGAATGTGTCGCGCATGAGGTGATTGCCGAGCTCAGCCCCAGAACCGGGCTCGTCACCCATTCCATCGGGTCCGGTGGGGCCGCTGATGTGATTTTCATGTTTCAGGAAGACATCTGCGGCGACATCGACAACCCGCCACGCCATGCCAAGGCATTTGCCAACATGGCACCGATCCGCAAACAACTACAGGCCGAAAAACACAAGGGTCTCACGGCGTTTCGCAACGCGGTGCAGGATGGATCCTTCCCCGACGCCGCCCATTCGATTGCGATGATAGACGGGGAACTAACGAAACTCTGCGAGGCGCTGGAAGCGCTTTCTGCTGAAACCTGAGAAAGTTTGATCTGATGTCCGACACAGCGCACCAGCCTCAAGACGCAGAACCGGCCTCCATGAGCTGCGAATGGCACTACCATCCGGACTTGCCCGTGAAGTATGCACCCTATTGGGATTGGCCTCCGAAACCGATGAAGCTGTTGAAATGGCTGTGGAATACCTATTTGCAGTTCTCGGATCGCGCGATCTATCTCGCGCTTGCCTTCGTGGTTGCATATTGGCTGCAGCCAGTTGCTCCGGATCAGACCTCGTTCGGTTTTGGGTGGGCGGCCTGGGTTGTCCTGCGCAACTATCTGGCGGTGATTGCGGTGGCGGGTGGTTTGCACTGGTGGCTTTATATCCGCAAAGGGCAAGGCAACCGGTTCAAGTATGATCCGCGCCCGATACTGCCGCGCAAGAACGCATTGTACAAATTCGACTATCAGCTGCGCGACAACATGTTTTATGCGCTGGCCTATGGTGTCCCGATCATGTGCGGCTTTGAGATCGGTATGCGCATGGCCATTACCAATGGCTGGGTTGCGCCGGTGAATTTCTGGGATCACCCGATTTATTTTGTGCTGCTGTTCCCGGCTCTGGCAGTTTGGCAGAGCTTTCATTTCTATGTCATTCACCGGGCGATCCACTGGCCACCGCTCTACCGGCATGTCCATTCGATCCACCACCGCAATGTCAACACGACGTCGTGGTCGGGCATGTCGATGCACCCTTTGGAGCAGCTTCTCTATATCAGCTCGGTGCTGATCCTGTTGGTTATCCCGGCCCATCCGGTGCATCTGATGTTCCTGCTGTACTGGCTGGTTCTGGGCGCAATCTCGGCGCATGCCGGATACGAGACGCTGTTTGTCAAGAACAAGGAGCGGCTGGATATCGGGTCGTTCTTTCACCAGCTGCATCACCGTTACTACGAATGCAACTATGGCAACTCTGAAATGCCGTGGGACAAGTGGTTCGGCACCTATCACGACGGGTCCGAAGACGCGACGCGCGTCACGCGCGACCGCAAACGGAAAATGCACGCGAAATGAGCAACTTCATGACACCAGAGAATTTCTATATCAACGGCGACTGGGTCACCCCACTTTCTACGTGCGCATTTCCTGTTCTGAATCCGGCCACAGAAGAGCGGATCGGGACGGTCTATCTGGGGAACGAGGATGATCTGAACAGGGCGGTGGCCGCCGCGTGCGCAGCATTCGAAAACTATTCACAAACTTCTCGTGATGAGCGGATCGCACTTCTGGAACGTTTGCTGCAGATCAGTGAAGCCCGGCGCGAAGATATGGCGCAGGCGATGAGTGCGGAAATGGGCGCACCGATCACAATGTCGCGCGACGCCCAGGCAGATACCGGTATTGGGCATCTGCGGGGCATTCTAGAGGCACTGAAGGCACAAGATCTGCGTGAGGTCTTGACCAATGGGGACGTTTTGGTGCGCGAACCCATCGGCGTTTGCGGATTGATCACACCCTGGAATTGGCCAATCAATCAGATTGCCCTCAAGGTGCTTCCTGCGCTGGCGGTCGGCTGTACCTGCGTTCTGAAACCTTCGGAACACACCCCTCTTTCTGCCACTGTTTACGCACAGATGATCCATGACGCAGGGTTTCCTCCTGGTGTGTTCAACCTGATCCATGGTGACGGCGAGAAAATTGGATCGGGCCTTTCGCGCCACCCCGATGTGGACATGATGTCATTCACCGGATCGACGCGCGCCGGGATTGCTGTGACCAAAGATGCCGCCGATACGATCAAACGGGTGACACTGGAACTGGGCGGAAAATCTCCCAATCTAGTCTTTGCCGATTGCGGCGACGATCTGAACGAGCGGGTCACAGCATCAGTTTTGGAATGCATGTACAACACCGGTCAAAGCTGTGATGCGCCCACCCGGATGCTGGTCGAGCGCCATTGCTATGATCGTGTGCTGGAGTTCGCAAAATCCGCCGCCGAGGGGCAAATGGTCGGCGATCCGGTGCAGGAAGGCGATCATATCGGACCATTGTTTGACCGGATTCAGTTTGACCGGGTGCAGGACATGATCGAAACGGGCATTGCCGAAGGAGCGACCCTGTTGGCTGGCGGGCCCGGTCGCCCTGGCGGGTTTGATCGGGGGTGGTATGTGCGGCCCACAGTATTTGCCGATGTCACCAATGATATGGCCATCGCCCGGCAGGAAATCTTTGGCCCGGTGCTGGTGATCATCCCCTTTGAGGATGAAGAGGATGCGATCCGCATCGCCAATAACACGCCCTACGGTCTGGCCGCATATCTGCAAACCGGTGATCCGGACCGTGCCGAGCGTGTTGCCGCCCGGCTAAGGGCCGGCGCCATCCATATCAATGGCGGGGGTTTCAATTATGGCTCGCCCTTTGGTGGATACAAGCAATCGGGCAACGGCCGAGAGGGCGGGATGTTCGGGCTTGAAGACTATCAGGAAATCAAGACGCTTCACTTTGGGTGAGGCGCAATATCCAGGGAGGATACCAAATGAACGAATCCCGTGAAACCCGCCCGATAGTGGCCAAAATGGCGGACGCTGTGCGCCGCGGTGAAATGAGCCGCCGCGAATTCATTGCGACGGCCAGTACATTTGGGGCCAGCGCAGCAACAGCTTATGGCTTGCTGGGAATGAGTGCCCCGGCGCAGGCGGCAACCGGCATTCCGCAAAAGGGCGGCGTTGCGAAAATCGAGATGCGGGTTCTTGCTCTGACTGAGCCGCGCTTTCAGGATTGGGACCAAGCCAACAACGTAAGCCGCCAGTTCCTTGAGCCTCTGGTGCGCTGGGAACTCGACTACAGCTTTGGCGGTGTATTGTTGGCAAGCTGGGAGGTTAGCGATGATGCTAAAACTTATACGCTAAACCTGCGACAAGACGCGATCTGGAACAACGGCGACCCGTTCACTGCCGATGATGTAGTCTTCAATATCGAACGCTGGTGTGACAAGTCCGCCGAAGGCAACGCAATGGCATCCCGTTTTGCCAGCCTTATCGACGAAGAAACGCAAAGGGCGGGCACAGGTGTCATCGAGAAAGTAGATGAATACACCGTGCGCCTTAATCTGCCCCGCCCCGATATCACGCTGATCGCGGCGATGGCTGATCATCCCGCGCTGTTGGTCCATCCAAGTTTCTCGGGCAGTATCGTGGATACGCCTATCGGCACGGGACCGTTCGAATTAGTGTCCCACATGGTTGGGGAAAAGGCTGTGTTTAAACGGCGGGATAACGGTTGGTGGGGTGGTCAGGCTCATCTCGCCGGAATTGAATTCGTCGATTATGGCACCGATCCTTCGGCAATCGTCGCTGCATTCGAGGCTGGTGAAATCCATGTCAACGACAATACGTCTGCCGATTTCGTCGAAGTCCTGGACGGGCTTGGCTTGGTGCGGAAAGAAAAGGCGACCGCAAACACCATCGTTGCCCGCATGCGCGCTGACAGCGCCCCTTATGACAATGCCGATGTTCGGCGCGCCATTCAAACGGCGGTGGACAACAATGTCGTGTTGGAACTAGGCATCAACAATACCGGCGTCGTCGCTGAAAACCATCATTGTGCGCCCTTTCATCCGGAATACGCGGAAATCAGCAAGCCCGAGTTCAACCCAACCAAGGCCACGGAACTGCTTGACGCCGCCGGCCACGCCGATACGGAGTTTGAGTTGATCTCGTTGGATGGTGACTGGCGGCAAACCACGACTGATGCGATTGCGGCGCAGCTTCGTGATGCCGGTATCAACGTGAAACGAAAGATCATTCCCGGCGCGACTTTTTGGAATGACTGGACCAAGTATCCGTTCTCGACAACCAATTGGGGTGCCCGCCCGCTCGGAGTCCAGATATACGGTTTGGCCTACAGGTCCGGAGAACCTTGGAATGAATCCGGTTTCAGCGATGCGGATTTCGATGCAATACTGAACGAGGCGGTCGGGATTGCCGATCCTGAGAAACGTCGGCCTCTGATGGCAGAGATGCAGAAAATCCTGCGAAACAGCGGCGCCATCATTCAGCCTTTCTGGCAGAGTCAGTACCTGCACCATGTTCCGGAGTTGAAGGGCTATGAGCGGCACCAGCAGTTCGAGGCACGCTTCGACAACGTTTGGTTGGAACAGTAGGCATTGTCAGGTTGTTGAAGCGGTCTCGTCGTTGTAGCGCGCTGCCATGTTGAATCTGTGTGATCTTTCCCGCCTCAAGGGTTTTCGTTTCCCGCGCTCGGTCATTGGCTGCGCGGTCTGGGCGTACCATTGGTTTGCACTCAGCCTGCGTGATGTTGAGGATCCTTTGGCCTCTCGCGGGATCGCGGTTTCTTACGAAACTGTCCGGTACTGGGTGGCACGCTTTGGGGCTCAGTTTGCCGTAAAGGTCCGACGGGATCGACCGCTTCCTGCTTGTAAATGGCATCTCGATGAGGTCGTGGTGCCAATCAAAGGGCGTAAACACTGGCTCTGGCGCGCGGTTGATGCCAACGGTGACTTCTGGACGTTTTGATTCAATCCCGCCGGAACAAAGCTGCCGCAAAGCGCTTTTTCAGGAAACTATTCAAGGTTTGGGGCCGACCAAGGGTAATTATCACCGACAAGCTGCGCTCCTACGGGGCGGCAATAGCGGAACTGGCCCCAGGGATTGAGCATCGCCAGCACAAGGGGTTAAACAATCGCGTCGAGGCTTCACACAGACATACGCGACGGCGAGAGAAAATAATGGGCTGGTTTAAGTCGTCCGGTAAGGCACAACGGTTCTTGTCGGTCCACGATCAAACCGCCGCACTATTCCGCCCCAAACGCCACCGTCTTTCAGCCGGTTCCTACCGCCACGCCCGAACCGATGCCTTCGAGCTTTGGACCGAATATGCAAACGACTTGGCCGCTTGAATCCAGCACTCCACCCCGCTCTTGCCCGGCGCAAAAAACAACCTGACAATGCCCCACCGAGACCAGCCGTCCGATGCTGCGACTAATTCTTCGAAGTTTTTTAGGCAAATCGGATTAGCAGCCCTTGGGTATCGTCGAGCCGACGCTCATGCGAAAAGCGGCGAAACCGTGGTGAGAGCCCGGAGCAGCCGTTCGCTCGTAAAGCTCAGGCGACTTCAGTCCGACACTGTAATGACTTCGGCTTTCGAGCGGAGCCACTTGATGAATGCCTGCACTTCGGGGCGTTGCTGTCCTGGCGAGGTTTCGATGTGGTAGACACCAAAGAGCGTCTCAGAAGCGAGCACAGCGATCCGGCCAGTCGCGATGTCTTCCGTAAAAAAGGCGCGGGCAGTATAGGTGATGCCATCGCCGCGTCGGACCGCTGGCATGATCAGGTTGCCCGGCATGTGGTTAATCGCCAAAGGTCGCTTTAGGACGATGCCATGAAAAGTGAACCACTCCGCCGCCTCGTTAGTCCCTAATTCCTGCAGCCAAGGTAGGTCGGCAAGCGACTTGTAGTCTGAAAGATCACGTGCCTCGATCAGCGATGGCGCACCGATGACAACCATGTCTGTCTTGAGGACAGCCTCGACATCCGGCTCGGCTCGCCTTTGATCACGATACCTTATGGCGACGTCGATCCCACCCGGCCTGAGCTCAACGATCTGTGACGTCGGATTGAGCATCAGGGTGATTTCTGGATTCGCCCGCTGGAACTCGCCGACCCTCGGCATGAGCCACTCAACAGCGAAGGCTGGTGGCATAGTCACTTGTACCGGCCGGAGTGCGGCTTCTTCACTTATGCGCTCCACGCCGCGGCTGATGATATCGAAGCCTGCTTCCAGATCTCGTGCTAATCGGGCGCCTGAACGCGTCAGCTCAATGCCGCGACCGACCCGATGGACTAACGCAATACCAATTCGGTTTTCGAGCGCTTTGACCTGCTGGCTAACAGCGGCCTGTGTAACGTTCAGGTGGTCTGCGGCACCTGCATAGCTGCCTGCAGTAGCTACGGCAGCAAAGGCGCGCAGGCTGTTCAATGGCGGGAGTCTCAACCAATCCATATAATAGATTTTCTAATGTTACGACAGGATTAATGAGTCGCATGAAGTCAAAAATTTAGCAATATGCCTATCATTGGGGCAGTGCAGTTGGAGGATAGGATGATGGAAAAGCTAAAGGGTGGATGCTATTGCCGCGCCGTACGATACGAGATTTCCGGTCGGCCGGAATGGTCAGCGCATTGTCATTGCCGGTCCTGCCAGTTGGCGCTTGGTGGCGCCTTCGTGACTTGGGCAAAAGTGGCCGCGAAGAATTTCGAAGTCACCAGCGGTACCATCAAAACGATCGAGAAGACCCCCGGAGTTCGCCGAGGCTTTTGTGGCGATTGCGGGACAACACTGACCTATGCCGCAGAAGGTGAGGTGGACGGTCAAGATTGGAGTTCTGACGCTTGGTTTGCTGCCGCCACTCTCGACGACCCATCGGAGGTCGAACCGAAGTCGCACGTCTTTGTCTCGCATCAGCAGCCATGGATCAAGCTCGCCGATGGGTTGCCGACGTTCCAGGAGTTTTGATGCGACCAACCAAGAAAGGGACACTATGAGCGAAGCCTACACATACGCCTGCCGTGATTGCGAGGGCATGGAGACCTGCCCCGGCGAGGTCACCGCCGGTTCGAAGGATGAGGTCTGGAAGCTGATGGAGCTTCACGCCGTCATCGCGCATGGGGAAAACCCCAGTTCGTGGGACAATGAAACGCGTGATTATCTGAGCACATTGATAACGTCCAAATGACAACTGACCTAGTTGGGCAATTCTTTTTGACGGATGGGCAAGCGTTGCCAAGCCGACCCAAAGATTAAACCTCTAGGGTGGTTTCTGTGGGTTAACCGGACTCTTTGGTTGTGTCGAAAATTTTGAACTGAGATTGACGAGCACTCAAGTTTAGTAGTCTGTTCCCGTCGAATAGTTTTCGAACAGTTTTTAAGTATGATCTCTCTGAAAGGCTGCCACTTTCCCAAGGATGCAGTTCTTTACGCTGTGTATTTCTATTTGCGGTACACAGTGTCGTATCGTGATTTGGAAGAGATCATGGCCGAACGCGGCGTGCAGGTGGACCACGCCACTCTCAACAGGTGGGTCGTTAAGTATTCGCCGATGATCGCCGCGAGCGCGCAATCGAAGAAGCGACCAACGCTGAGTTCCTGGCGCATGGACGAAACCTATCTCCGCGTGCGCGGCAAGTGGATGTATCTTTTTCGAGCGGTCGACAAAGCGGGAAACACCCTTGATTTCATGCTGTCTGAGCGACGAAATCGTCCAGCAGCAACCAGGTTCTTTGCCAAAGCACTGTCGTCCAACGGGATCCCAAACAAAATCGTCATCGACAAAAGTGGCGCAAATGCAGCTGGCATTCGAGAAGTGAACAGGATCCTGAAGCGGTTCGGTTGCCCAGCCAAAGTACAGACGATCAGGTCCAAATTTTTGAACAACATGATCGAACAGGATCATCGGTTCATAAAGCGGCGTGTTCGGCACATGTGTGGGTTTAAGTCGTTCGAATCCGCTTCCGCCACTTTGGACGGCATCGAGGTCGCCAACATGACCCGGAAGCAGCAATTCTTTAGTGATACGACTTCCGGCTTTCGGTTGTTTGCTGAGATCGCAGGATAACTGCGTCTAGCATATCGCTGGCTTTCGTCGTTCCAAAAGTTTGCGACACTACCCACCCAATGGCGATAAACTGATCGTAGAAGAGCGCGAAGATCAGCGCAGTCGGAAAGGTGAGAAAATCGGCATCTCGATCCGGCCCGAGCGTGCGATGCTGTTTGATCCGGAAACCGGATTGCGGCTGCGGTAGGAGATTTGCGGCGGGATCAGTTTTGGATTCGATTTAAGTCCTGGTGACGCGAAACCCATAACCCGCCCATTTCATGCCGTGCCACGTGACTCGCCGTCAGAATTGCGATGATCCAACCCGTGACGACTGCGGTAGCCGTTCCGAACCAGACACCGATCTCGTTGAAATGCCACAGGCCGACGAAGACCCAGACAAAGAATGCGACCCCGAAGCCCTGGCGGTAGAGGCTGATCCAGACCGTCCAGATGGGTCTTTTGAGGGCCTGAAGCAGCGAATTGATGGAAAAGAGCATCATGTAAAACGGCAGAATCAGGCTGTCGACGCGCAGATAGCTGACGCCTACTCGGACGACTTCGGGGTCGGTGGTAAACAGGCGCATCAGATGCGGGCTCAGGCCCCACAGGATTGGGATGGCCATCGCCGTCATGATAAATCCGACTTTCCAGCAATAAAACAGGGCCGCCCGCACGCGCTGAAAATCCCGGGCGCCGAAATTCTGCGATGCGATTGGCAGCACAGCGCCGGTAACACCCAGCACAGGTAAAAGCAGAATTTGCTCCAGCCGAATGGCGACCCCGAAGCCTGCAATGGCATGTTCCCCGAATATTTTCAGGGCAAACTGCATGACAAATCCTGAAAGCAGCATCACCATGAAAGACACCGCCGTTGGCAGGACCTGAACGGAAATCACGGTAAAGCGATTCAGGCGCGGGGCGAAATAGGCGATCCGCATTCGCTGCATCCGGCGTCGTCGCAGCACCTGCCGGATCATGTAGATCATGACACCGGTTTGACTGATAACGGTAGAAATGGCCAACCCGTCAAAACCGATCCCCGGAATCAGCCCGGGGATGCCAAAAATAAGCAGAGGATTCAGGGCGATATTGGCGAAGAAGGCCACGATCAGGGCGCGCTGCATTGATACCGCATCCCCATGAGCCTGGAGGATTCCGTTGCACCCATGAGCCAACAGAAATCCGGGCAGTGCCAGAAGAAGCCAATAGAAATAGCGTAGCCCCGCATCACGGTATTCGCCGGGGTCGGATACAAGATGTATCAGCGCGGGGCCGTACCAGAGGCCTGACAATGCCAGAAGCCCGGCGGCGATAAAACCATATGTCAGACCCTGCGCCACCAATCGCCGGGCCATGCGGTGGTTGCCTGCCCCCAGTGCGTTGCCGACAAGGGCGCTCATGGCGGCTCCAAGACCAACCCCAACAGACAAAGTTATAAAGAAGGCCTGAAACCCAAGGGCCAGCCCGGCCTGTGCGCTTGTCGACAACAGCCCGGCAAAAAAGATGTCCACGACATTATAGAGCGTGTTGAACAGCATTCCGATTGCAGCAGGCACTGCCAGTGTCCGGAAATGTGCCGGAATAGACCCTCGGGTCAGGTCAAGATCGACTGGCTGAGCCATGTCACGCAGGCATCACGGGCGCTCGGCCTGAACAGTCAGAAAGACGAATTCCGGGGTCAGAACCTCTTCGAAGCCGTGGTTCAGTTCAGCGTCGACGCTGATCGTGTCGCCTGCGGTCAGCTTGAACCGGGCCTCGCCATACCGATAGACCGCCTCACCTTCGAGCGCCTGAACAAAAACTACGCCGTGACCGACATAAGTCGGAGGATGACCACCCTCGCGCAGAAGGGTTACGCGCCGGGCTTGAAAACGCAGGTCCTTGCGTGAATGCAATGCCAGATTGACATATTCATGGCTATGGCCTGCGGCGATACGGGTGGATTTCAAGCCTTCGCCGTGGCGGACGAGCGTATAGTCGGTGTGATCGGTGCGGGCTTCGCGGAACAGTGACACAATCGGGACTTCAAGCGCTTCGGCCAGCGCAGCCAGGGTGTCGATCGAAGGAGAGACAAGCCCGTTTTCGATACGGCTGACCATTGCGGCGGAAATACCCGATTGCTCGGCCAGTCGGCGGGCCGATTGCTTTCGGCTTTGGCGCAGCTCTTTCAGCGATGCTCCAATTGCGCGGTCGATCTGTCTTCCCGGCGGGTCTCCCTGCATGGCTTCTCCCATCACTCGCTGCCGTAATAGCCCACAACATCTCCGTCCGTGGTCACGCCAAGCCCGTTCAACAAGCGGTTCACGTAGTTGAAATAGCCGACGATCTGATTGATTTCGAGTATCTCACCATCATCCCAACCAGTCTCTTTTAGCCCGGCCACATCAGAATCGACCATCGTACCCGGTGTCAGCGTCAGTTTTTCTGCGTAGGTCAGCGCGGCAAGATGGGCGCCGTCAAAGGCATCCTGCGGACGATGCGCCTTGAGCGCCGCCTCAATCTGGTCGGCGCGGGCGTCATCATCAATTAGATGTCGGGCGTTGGACCAGTGGTTGGCGTAAGAATAGGGGCAAGTGTTGAGGGTGGATACATAGGAACTGATGACTTCCTGAAACCACATCGGAACCGTGTTTGCCTCATCATGCAGGCAGGCCCGGTACAAAATCACGTGCCCCTTCATTGTGTTGGGGCGCAGGGAATGAACACGCATGACGTTGTCCACTGTGCCATGTGGCGTCCGGGCCAGATCCAGAGTGGCCTTCAGATGCTCGTCGGCGTCTTCGTCAGATATCATCCTGATCCAGGCAGACATTTTTGGTTCCTTCCTTAGTCGTCAGCACAAATTATGGGTCGTGTTGTACGGCGCGCTGAGTTTTTTATTGACGAGTATTGCATATTAAGCAACCATATTAATTAGCGCGCAACAGATTTAAGGATTCTCAGGCCTTGCCCGACTGCCTCACTCAGTCAAAGCGCCAATCTGGCACTAGCTTTCAGGACGGTTTCGCTACCGCCCTTTGTCGGCCCGCGCGCGCTACGGTTTCGGAGAGGCCAACTGAGAAATCACGGCGCAATTTTCACCGCAAAAGACTGCCAGGTATGGTGTCCCGAACCATGACAGGCGCGACATGACACACGCCACTCCGATGATTGAAGTGACCAATCTGGACAAGTATTATGGCACGTTCCATGCGCTGAAAGACGTTAGTTTGACGGTTCATCAGGGTGAAAAAGTAGTGATCTGCGGACCCTCTGGTTCGGGAAAGTCCACACTGATCCGTTGTTTCAATGGTCTGGAGTGGCACAATTCGGGCCGTTTGGTGATAGATGGTATCGAAGTTTACGAGGGGGCCAAGGAGATACGCGAACTGCGCCAGGAAGTTGGGATGGTTTTTCAGCAGTTCAATCTGTTTCCGCATTTGACTGTGCTGGAAAATCTTATGATCGGCCCAATGAAAGTGCGCAAAGTTTCAAAGGTACAGGCCGAAGAGACCGCGCGAAATTATCTTGAGCGCGTGCATATTCCGGAACAGGCCGACAAATATCCGGCACAATTGTCTGGCGGTCAGCAGCAGCGCGTGGCGATTGCGCGTTCTTTGTGCATGGAAACCCGGATCATGCTGTTTGACGAGCCGACCTCGGCGCTCGATCCGGAAATGATCAACGAAGTTCTGGACGTGATGGTCGAGTTGGCCGAAACCGGCATGACCATGGTTGTGGTTACCCACGAAATGGGGTTTGCCCGCAAGGTCGCAGACACGATGGTCTTTATGGAGGCGGGTCGGATCGTCGAGATATCGCCGCCTGAACAGTTCTTTACCAACCCTTCCAGCGAACGGTGCCGCCTGTTCCTGGATCAGATTCTGGCGCATTGAACGTGAGCGATCTGGGCATATCCGGGCCAAAGGGCCAGCCGTTGCCAAAGCCACCGTTTCACAAGCGGTTTTTCGACTCGGTCCTGATTTCCGTTGTCATTTATTCCATTATTGTTGGTCTAATCGCCTATGGCGCTTACGCCGGGGCGCAGAGTATGGGTTATAACTGGCAATGGTATCGTGTGCCGCAATTCCTGTACCGCAATACCGAGGTCGGGTTTGAATGGGGTGAAATCCCAATTGGGCTTGTAGCCACCATCCAACTGTCGGTGACCGCCTTTTTTCTGGCAACGGCGATAGGCCTTTTGGTGGCTCTGTTGCGGCTATCGGGGTTGGTCATCGGGTCAGCGGTTGCCGTGGGGTACCTGGAACTGATCCGCAATATTCCGCTGCTGGTTCTGCTTTATCTTTTCTATTATGTGCTCGGGCCGATCTTTGGGTTTGACCGATACACGGCAAGTATCCTGACACTTGCCGTTTTTCATTCGGCCCTGATTTCCGAGATTTTCCGCGCTGGTATCAACGCAATTCCCACGGGTCAGTGGGAGGCGGCAAAATCCATCGGGATGACACCGTATCAGACCTATCGCTATATCATTTTGCCGCAATCAGTACGGTTCATGCTGCCACCGATGACCGGTGAGGTAGTTCACCTGATCAAATCCTCAGCGATTGTAAGCGTGATCGCGGTGGCTGAACTGACCACGTTTGGACGCAACATCATATCCGATACCTACATGAGTTTCGAAATCTGGTTCACCATTGCACTGGTCTATCTGGTGGTGACCCTGATCCTGTCGATTGGCGTAACCCACCTGGAGAAGAAATATGCCGTCGACCAATAAAACTGAAAACTATGTCGGACAACAAGGAGAACCAAGATGAAGCTTTCTCGCAGAATGTTGGGGGCGGCGCTGAGCGCGGTCGTTGCAACAGGCGTCGCAACATCAGGTTGGGCGCAAAGCACAACGCAGAACCTGTCCAGCGAAAGTGTGATTGAAACCATCAAGCAGGATGGAGTGATCCGCATTGGGCTGTCGCTATTCGTACCGTGGTCGATGCGCGACAAGAACGGTGACCTGATCGGTTTCGAACTGGATGTCGGTCGCAAGCTGGCCGAAGACATGGGGGTCGAAGTTGAATTTGTTCCCACCGCATGGGACGGTATCATTCCGGCGCTGGTTTCGGGCAATTTCGACGTGATCATCTCGGGCATGTCTGTGACGCCGCAGCGAAACCTGACTGTCAACTTTACCGATCCATATGCTTTTTCCGGTCTGGCCATCTTGGTAAATAAGGAACTGACAGATGGAATGACTCAGGCTGATCTGAATTCTGCAGACGTGACGTTCGCAGCCCGTCGCGGTGCAACGCCCGCTGTCGTGATCGCGGAAAACTTCCCGGAAGCAAACTTGTTGCTATTTGATGAAGATGGCGCGTCGACGCAAGAAGTTCTTAACGGAAATGCACACGCAACAATGGCTTCACAGCCTACGCCCAACCGGGAAGCAGGGCGTAATCCTGAAACTCTGCGCGTGATGGAAGGCGATCTGTTTGATCCGCGTGGCGAAGCCTTTGCTATGCGCAAAGGTGATCCGGATGCATTGAACTTCTTCAACAATTGGATTGCTCAGCAATGGCGTTCGGGTTGGCTGGAAGAGCGTCACAATTATTGGTTCGCAACAGAAGAGTGGGCCGACCAGGTTGCTCAGTGACTAAAACAAAGGGCGGCGGCATTGCCGCCCCCGACCCTGAGGCGGAGCAATCCCGGTGCAAGATTTCCTGAAGAAACTGAGATGGCCAGATTATCTGATCGTGGTGACTCTGATCGCTTTCTTCGGGTATATCTGGCTGTCGATCGAAGGCACGCTGAACTACAAATGGCGCTGGGAATTGATCCCGGGCTATGTCGTTGGCTGGCATTCGGGCCGCGAAGAGTATTTCGCGAACCTGTTTCTGCAGGGGCTTATGGCGACAGTCCGTATCAGTATTTACTCGGGCATTCTGGCCTTGTTGCTTGGCACCATTCTGGGGGTTGCGCGGTGTTCAGCAAACCTGACGATCCGGATGCTGGCACGGACGTATCTTGAATTTCTCCGCAACGTGCCGCCGGTTGTGGTCGTTTTCATTTTCTTTTTCTTCCTGTCACAACAACTGATTGACGCGCTCAACCTCGAACGTTGGGCTCGTGGTATAGCGCGGCAAGAGGACAAAGATATCTGGACCTTCTTTTTCGGCGAAATGCGCCGTTTTCCCTCACTGGTTTCTGGTGTCATCGTTCTGGCCCTGTTTGAAAGCGCCTTTGTCGGCGAGATTGTCCGGGCTGGTATCCAGTCGATCCCGAAAGGCCAGCGCGAAGCGGCGCGCTCGATTGGTATGAGCAAACTACAGGAGATGCGTTACGTGATTCTGCCGCAGGCGTTGAAGAAAGTGGTGCCACCGCTGGCAAACCAATTCATCTCGCTGATCAAGGACAGCTCGATCCTGTCGCTGATCTCGGTGCAGGAACTGACCTACAAAACAGTCGAGCTTGTGGCCTCGTCCCGCATGATCTTTGAGGCGTGGATCACCACGGCCGGGTTCTATTTTGTTGTGTGTTTCGGCCTCAGCCGATTGTTTGCACGACTTGAAAAGCGGTCAGACAGGCGCTGACGCGAACGGCCCGGGGCAATGCGGATATATGATTTCCGGTTCTCGGGCAGTTGCCATAAAGCTCGGCTGCTGCTGTCCATGCTGCGGCTGGATCATCAATTCATCAAATCATCAATGTCAACCTGCTGAGCGGAGATCAGAACCAGGTTACATTCTTGCAGGTCAACCAGCTGAACAAGGTCCCGGTGCTGGACGACAACGGCTTTACCCTGCGCGACAGCACCGCAATCATGATGTATCTGGCACAGAAGTATGGCGCTGCAGATTGGGCGCCGGATTCGCCAGAAGAGCATGGGGACATACAGCAATGGCTGTCCTATTCGGTAAACGAGATTTTCCACGGCGTTGCAACGGCCCGCGCGATTGTTCTGTTTGAACGCGACATCGATTTGACCGGGCCACAGGCACTTGGGCAGAAATCCCTGCAGAATATGGAGCAGCACCTGTCACGACGACGCTGGCTGGCATGTGATCGTCCTACGATCGCCGATCTGGCCTGTTACCCCTACAAAGCACTGGCTTATCAGGGAAAGTTATCGCTGGCTCCTTACCCGGCAGTCCGTTCGTGGATCGCGCGTGTTGAAGCTCCGTCGGGATATATCCTGATGCCGGGGTTGCCGGCACCGGACTAGGACTGTTCGGGGCTACGCCCGGATCTGCACCATGCCGTTTTTGATGCGGGTTTCGAATACCTTCATTGGTCGTGTCGCAGGGGCCGAAACCGCATGTCCGTCACGCACATCGAATGCGCCCTGATGCAAAGGGCACTCGATGACGTAGCCATCAAAATACCCGTCACACAGATCAGCACCGCCATGATTGCAAAGTGCCAACGAGGCATAGACGCCGCCGGGAGTGTCGTAGACCGCCAGGATACGTGAGCCGATCTCGACCCGTGTGACCCAGTTCTTTTCCAGCCGAGTTGTCTCGATCACGTCTTTCCAGGGTTTTTCATCCGCCATGAGTTACGCCTCCGCCTTCTGCCGGATCTGCCTCAAGATCTCGCGATGGGCGGCCAGATACCCCCCAGGCTCAACATGAATGTGGTCTTTCAGCTTCTCATGAAGGCGAGGTAACGCGTGGAAAGGAACTGAGGCTACGTAGTGATGCTCCGCGTGGTAGTTCATGTTCCAGCACAAAAAGGACCAGGGGGCGGATACCAGATTGGTGCGCGTATTTTCGGACATCTGCGCCACGGTGGGGCGTCCGACATGTTCGGTCATCCGGATAAAGCGCATCACAGGCTCACCCAAAAACAAAGGGATTATCCAGTACCAGATCAGTCCCCACCAGCCGATGATGGCCATGCCCAGAAAGATGGCCGTATAGATGGCCAGCATTCTGCGCGCATCGCGATACACCGCCTGATGTTCCACTTTCGGGATGAATCGCAGCTCGGTCTCGCTGAGGTTGCCGCTGGCATGGCGAAACAGTTCCGTGAATTTACCGCGCCAGTAGGGCAGGGCGGACAGGTACATAAGGTACTCCCTCAACGTCTCGGGCAATGGGATCAGTTCAGGGTCGTCCCCGGTCAGTTGCGTATAAGTGTGGTGATCGCAATGTTCATAGCGAAAGAACCGATGCGGCAGGATAATGATCAGGCCGCAGATCTGACCAACCAGATCATTCAGCCACCTTGTACGGAATACGGTATAGTGCACGCATTCATGCTGCAGCGAGAAGTGGTGTACCAGAACGATGCCCTGGAGTAACATTGCAGGCCATATCAGCCAGTTGTTCCATGCCAGAGTAACAAGGGTGGTCGTGCAGGCCAGCACCAGAACCCAAAGCGCCAGATGGCATAAGCCGGGACCGTTAGACCGTTGCATGAAACCTTTCAGCTCTTCACGCGTGAGCTTGCCTTCGGCCAATGCCTGAGACAGGGGCGTTACGATTGCTTGTGACATGTGAGTTCCACACAATTTGCCGGTGCGGGGGCCGCGCCCTCATCGCATTTTCCGGCACCGGAGACGGGAGTGCTCCGCACCATAGGGTCCTGTCGGGTGGACTCTATTGCTACCAGATTAGCGTGATGGCACGCGTTCGATCAAGCTTGAATGATCAGCCGGTTCGGCGAAGGCCGATATCCGGATCGGGGTCGGCAAACAGTGCTGCCGCACAGGGGTGTTTGTCCAGAATGGAAGCTCCGCCGGGCAGGCGGTCAGCATGAAAAACCCCATCTTCCCAATAGGTCACACCATCGATCTTGATTGTCGGATCAAACACGTTCCAGCTGATTTCTCCGGGAGCATATGCGCCGCAAGTGTGGAAGTGCAGGATACGCGGATTGCCAAAAGCAGATCCGCCCCAGCGTTCGAAATTCTCGCGCATATCCCAAGGGTATCCGCAGCCCGGATGAATGCCAGCATGCCATGAATGCACGAAATTTCGGTCAATACCGAACTGGCCCGCGACCCGGTCATATTGTACTTCGGCCCGGGCCACATCGGTGGGCTCGCCCGTGAACCCGGTCAGGCGCCCGTTCTCAAGTGACGCAAACACCGGGCTGTCGAACTCGATCGTATAGTCTTCATAGTATCTTGATCCGGTTCCGGTTAGAAACTTCAGCGCCACACGTCCTGAAAAACTGTGCGCCGGGACTGGCGTGAAAACTGACATGGGGAATCTCAGGATCGACGTATCGCCCGCCGGATCAAGGTTCATCTTCGGCTTCCCCTGAAAGGCCGTGCCCAGAGGGCAGGTGACCCGCACATCGGTTGCCTCGTTCAGGACGGCATTGATCGCCGCCTTGATGTCGAGAAAGGCATCATGGTGCCCGTTGGAAAAGCCCGACCCGAACAGCTCACGGTTCAGCGCAAAGCTGACGATGATTTTTTTGCCCCGGGGCATCTCCGAAAACCGTAGCTGATCCCCAAGACGGGCAAGAAAGAGGATTATCTCGGCTGCTTCGAACCGCGCCAGAAGATCCGGGGACAGGTGAGGATTGTCCGGATTAAATCCTACATCCACTGCATCAACCGACAACCCCATGGATTGCGCGACGTCCGATACGATCTTGACACTGTCCGCGTCAAAATAACCAAACTCGGGGGGTTCGTAAGCGATCAGAAGTCGGTCACCCGCCGCTGCGTGAGCGCAGTTCGTCAAAAGATTTCGCGCGCCGCGCTCGGGTGTGATGTCCGACATTCGCGTCTCCTACGGATTCAAGCCCGTACAGATTAGGCCTGCACCATGCGCCTAATCTATTTGAAAGTGATTATGTCTGACATTAGGGTGACTAATATGATTGTAAATCTGCCCTATTCAGCTCTGCGTGCCTTCGAGGCAGTTGTCCGTCATTCTGGCTTTTCCCCTGCCGCGGCCGAACTTGGTGTTAGCCAAAGTGCGGTCAGTCAGCATGTGCGGACGCTTGAGGAATGGTTGGGTCGCGATCTGCTGGTACGCGGCGCGCGGTCATCGCGCCCAACCCGAGAGGGTGAACTGCTAGCGCTGGCCATCTCCGAAGGGCTGGGGCGCATTTCAGGTGTTTGCACCCAGTTGCGGGATAAGACCCGCAACGACCGGACCATCGTGATTTCATGCCTGCCAGGTTTTGCTTTCAACTGGTTGTTTCCGCGTCTTTTGAACTTTGATCTGGCCCACCCGGACCTATCGATTTCGATCGCTACGGATACTGGTCAATATCCGTTCTCCGGCGCGGATGCGGATATCGGAATCCGCTATGGGCTGGGTGATTACCCCGGCTACCAGGTGGATCTGCTGATGACCGAGCAGTTGTTTCCTGTTTGCGCACCATCTTTGATACCCAACCTGCGCGGGGTCGAGGATCTTGCGAAGCACACGATGCTGGTAGATGAGAATCTGCATCATGGTCCTGCAAGCCCAACCTGGGATTTCTGGGCACGGCAATGCGGTCTGACGCTGCCGTCACCCTTGCGCACACGGCGATTTGGCCAATCCAATCTGGTGGTTCAGGCTGCAATTGAAGGGCTGGGTGTCGCGCTGGGTCGGGAACCCCTGGTGATCGATACGTTATGTGACGGGCGTCTGGTTCGACCCTTTCCAGAACTGACCGAGTCCCCTTTGTCTTACTGGCTGGTTCGGCGACACGAAACCAAGGACAGTCCGAAAGTCGGTGAGTTTCTGAACTGGATCAGTGCTGAAGTAGAAGCGCAACCGGACATCCCGCCATCCGCCGACGCTTATAATTAGCCTGGCTTATATGAGTCATTACCATTCCGACATGGCGCAAGGACGTCTCTCTGCCCATACTGGTACAAGCCATCTGACGATCTGGAGAGCATTTCAATGTATCTGAGAAACTGCTGGTATGTCGCTGCCTGGAGTAAGGATATCGGTCGCGAACTGAAGGCCGAAACGTTTCTGGGTGAAAACATCGTGCTTTACCGGCGGGAGGACGGCACTCCGGTCGCATTGGAAGATGCTTGCCCGCATCGCAAGCTGCCGCTGTCCAAAGGCAATCTGATCGGTGATGTGGTGGAATGCGGTTATCACGGCCTGAAATTCGACTGCTCGGGCAAATGCACGGACAGCCCGACCCAGCGTGGCATGACCCCGCGGCGGGCAGTGGTAAGATCATATCCGGTAGTGGATCGGTATCGGTTCCTGTGGATCTGGATGGGTGATCCGGAACAGGCGGACCCTGACAATATTTTCCTGATCGAGAATTTCGAC
>NZ_JBXWQZ010000071.1:0-20610 GCF_059612645.1 Ruegeria sp. YKSF131
GTCGACGGCCTGGCAGCCAACGGCGAAGACGGCAACTCCGAAGTCGAAGCCCGCGTCCGCGCCCAGGTCGCAGATCTCTGCAACCGCTTCCCCATCTACCCGAACCTGTAAACGTTTAAAAAGTAAAGAAAACGGCGCTCTTGAGGCGCCGTTTTTTGTTGTTTGAGCGACCGCTCCGACAAAAGAAGATCAGGTCAAGCGTCAGCTTGGCTGCCTTCTAAAGGTCAGATCAAATCGCGCCACCACAGAAAGACAAGCAGCAGCGCTGTCAGAGCCAACAGGTTGAAAGCCAGCCCCCCCAGCAATCCAAGGAACCAGCCCCACCTGCGATCCGCAAGATTGATGCTTCCCAGATGGTCCTGCACCACATCCGACGCCCTGACGAGCTTTGGGGTATCCAGAATCAACCGCATCTTTGGGTGCGATGCCATCGCCTCGGACCGGGCAAGCACCATGGCCTGCCGGTACACCCGGCGCGGCAGACGTCGTTTTGCCTTTCGAATGGATGCCTCTAGCGTCTTGTCACGCACGCCAAGCTTGGCACGCAGCAACGCCACTGTCTCAGCGATCCGGGTCTGAATGTCTGTGTCCTGCGGCATGGGCTCTCTCCTGCCGCAGCAATCTAGCCTGCGCCACAAAGACCTACAATGGGGCTGGTGATCCGCTGTAGGCGCTTGTATCACGCAAGCTATGCTGAACACGATTGTACATGGCGAACCCACCGCCCGCCCCCCGCTGGTCATAGCACACGGCCTTTACGGATCTGCTCGGAACTGGGGCGTCATTGCCAAAAGGCTTTCAGACGAACGGCAGGTTGTGGCGGTGGACATGCGCAACCATGCCTACAGCATGTGGGACCCGAGCCATGATTATCCCCATCTGGCACAGGATATCGCCGAAGTCATAGAACAGATCGGCGGCGTGGCGGATGTTCTTGGGCATTCCATGGGTGGAAAGGCTGCTATGACGCTGGCTCTGCGGCACAATGGGTTGGTGAACAAGCTGGTGGTCGCCGACATTGCGCCGGTTCAATACTCGCACAGCCAAATCCAGTTCATCGACGCCATGCGGGCTGTTGATTTTTCGCGCATCGCCCGCCGGTCGGACGCGGAGATGCAACTGGCCGAACAAGGTGTTGAGAAAGCGTTGCAAAGCTTTTTCACCCAATCGCTGGATATCAAGGGAAAACGATGGCTGCTTAATCTGGATGTTCTGGCAGCTGAGATGCCAAAGATCATGGGCTTCCCCAAGTTGGACGCCACATGGGATGGCCCCGCCCTGTTTCTGTCGGGCGCGGCATCGGATTATGTCCTGCCGGAACACCGCCCTGCAATCCGCTCTCTGTTTTCCGGCGCGCGTTTTGCCAAAATACCCGGAGCCGGGCATTGGCTGCACGCCGAAAAACCACGTGAGTTCGAAGCGGCAGTCCGGACATTCCTGAACGCCTGATCAGGCGCCCCTGTACAACCGCCGGGCCACAATCCAAGACACCGGAGCAGCGATCACAGCCCCGGCAACTGCTGCGCCGACAATTGCGCTGACAGAGACCAATCCAGCAGAAAGCACGGCGATTACGGCAGAACCTGAAATGGCAGTGGCGATCAGTGAATATAGCATGGTGGCAAGGCGAAACATGGCCGGGTGTTCCTTATGATGACTTCCGGCCAAACATGTCTCGATTCGAATGTGTTTTGCATTGATTTGCATCAGATGCGGAAACCTGACGCTTCATGAACCTGTGACTTCGTAACTACCGTTGACCCCGATCCGCCGGCCCGCCAAGGATGTGGAGCGCGTGAAAACCCAAGTCTTGTGCCGTCAAAGGTACACACGCTCCCCTTTACGCTTTTCCCAAAAGGATTAGCACGCGACTTGAGGTAGATCAACCAACGGACTGAGGAGCCAAGGTTATTGCTCGCGAAACGCGCGCGACATGCTGTCCGACACAGGTTTGGCGATATAAGCTGCAAAAGTTCGTTCTTCGGTTTGGATCATAATTTCCGCAGGCATGCCGGGGGTCGGAACAAAGCCGCTCACCCGATGTAGTTCGTCCGGGGTAAGTGAGATGCGCGCCAGATACACCTCTTTTGGAACGCCAGCTGCCTCTTCAAGCAGTGCGTCGGCTGAAACATAAAAAACTTCTCCGTACAGAACCGGCGTTGTGCGCTGATTGAGCGCGATCAGGCGGACAGAGGCGGTCTGCCCGGTTACCACACTGTCAATCTCGGTGCGCGGGATTTGCGCCTCAATAATCAACGGCGCGTCGGCAGGCAGGATTTCGGCAATGGGTTCGCCCGTTTCGATTACGCCACCTGGCGTATGATAATGCAGGCGAACCACTGTCCCGGTCACAGGGGCCCGCACCACGGCCCGGTCCAGAACATTGCGGGCCTGACGGGATTTTTCGCGCACGCTTTCCAGATCGGCCTCGACCACGCCCAATTCATCCAGTGCTGCCTCGCGATAGGCGGATCGGGTGCGTGTAATCTGTTCCTGGTACTTTAAAAGCATCTGATTGATTTCAGCGGCCTCCGCCCGCAACCGGGCCTGCTGTCCCTCGGCTTCGGCCTGCACACGCCGGATCGTGTTCAATTCGCCCTTTCGAACCAGCCCTTTCTGGAAAAGCTGATTCTTGGACTCGTATTCCTCCTGCAAGATTTCGGCACGTGTGGCCATGCTGTCCAATTGAGCCACAAAGCCACTTGCCCGAATCTTCAACGCTTCCATGTTGCGTTCCAATAGCGCCACATCATTCAGCAAGGTCTTGCGCGACACATCAAAGCTGAGCATTTGACCGTCGAGAATGGCCATGACTTCCACGTCTTTGGAGGCCTCGACCAGATCTGGTGTAAAGACCAGACGATCCCGTTCCCCATATTCCGCCAGCAACCGCTCGGTCATCGCCTGCAAGCGCAGTTTGCGGATGAACAGCTCGCGCTCATTGGCCTGGGCCGAGGTCTGATCCAGCGTCATCAGCACCTGACCTGCCTGAACCGATTGCCCCTCAACAACCTTGATGTCTTCGATGATCCCGCCCTCAAGGTGCTGGACGATCTTGTTGCGTCCAGTGGCGACAAAACTGCCCTGCGCAATGACCGCCGCCGCCAGCGGGGCGCTGAAAGACCATACGCCAAAACCGCCGAAACAGACGACCAGCATAATAGTACCGATGACAATAAAACGGTTGATCGAGCGCGGAACTTCCGCATACCAGACGTCTGGTTCACCGGCAGAGTGCCTTACGGGTACGAGGTCATTCATGGTCAGCCCCCCTGTTGCCCTTCAATTCCAGTCCGTTTGCGCGGCCCGTTGATCTGCTGAAGAACCTGCTCCCGCTGCCCAAACAATGCGACGCGCCCATCGGTCAGCAACATGATCTTGTCGACCACGTTCAGCAGCGTCGGTTTCTGCGTAATGACGACCACGGTGATCTTGCTTTCACGCGCCTGTTCAATGGCGCGCCCCAAGGCTTTGTCCCCGGCGACGTCAAGGTTCGAGTTCGGCTCGTCCAATACCACCATTCGCGGGTTTCCAAAAAACGCCCGCGCCAGCGCAATGCGTTGTTTCTGTCCGCCCGATAAAGGCGATCCATCAGCGGCCACCACGGTCTCATACCCCTGCGGCAGGGTTGCGATCATGTTGTGTACATCAGCCAGAACAGCGGCGTCGTGGATCTGTTCGTCTGTGGCATCGGCCCGCATCCTGCCGATATTGTCCTTGATGGTTCCGGGGAACAACTGCACATCCTGTGGCAGATAACCAATGCTTTCACCGAATTGGCGCGGGTCCCAGTTGCGGATATCCATCAGGTCCAGCCGCACACTTCCCGACGTGGGCAGAACGGACCCGACAAGGGTTTTGCCCAAAGTGGTTTTGCCCGCACCGGAATTGCCGATAATCGCCAGTGTTTCGCCGGGGGTGAGTGAGAAGGTAATCCCGTTCAGAACCACACGTTTGGTTCCGCCGGGGACATAAAGCAACCGCTCTACATCCAACCGGCCTTCGGGTCGCGGCAGGCGCAATTTCTCGTGTTGCAGAGCCGAGGTTGACAGCAGCGCCTTGATCCGCCCATAGGCCGCGCGCGTCAGAAGGTAACTGTTCCACCCTTCAATCGAACCTTCGATGGGCGCAAAGGCGCGCCCGGCAATGATCGAGGCCGCAATCACCATGCCGCCGGTAATCTCTCCCTGCAGTGCCAGAAATGCGCCCCATCCGAGAATGCCAATCTGTGTCAGCAGGCGAACTGCGCGTGAAATCGCCGCGAAGATCACGTTTCGATCCTGCGCGCGTACCTGCCAGGTCAGGGATTGGGCGGTGTCCCGCCCCCAGATTCGCACTGCTTCGGGGATCATGGCCAAGGCGTTGATAATCTGGCTGTTGCGCGACATGGAATCCAGATGCAGGTTTGCCATGGATTGCGCCCTGTTTGCCTCGGCAAAGGGTTTGGCTGTCATTTTCTGGTTGACCAGCGCAATCGTCATCAGGATCAGCGCCGTCACCACGACGATCATGCCCAGTTGCGGGTGCACGAGAAAGATCATCAGAATGAACAGGGGCGCGAATGGCACGTCCAGAAACGAAATCAAAGTTCCCGAGACCAGAAAACCGCGCAGCTGCTGCAAATCGCCGAGCGTCTGATATTCGCGCCCGTTTCCATGCAACGACGCGTGCGCAGCAGCACTAAGCACCGGTGCACCCAAACGAACGGCAACCTCGACGCCGGTTCGCATCAGCGTAAACCGCCGCACCGCATCAAAAGCAGACTGAAAAATCACGGCCCCGGCAACGATCGCCGTCAACATGATCAGCGTATCCAAGGATCGGCTGGTCAGAACCCTGTCACTGATCTGAAACAGGTAGATCGGGATCGACAGGATCAGAATATTGGTGGCGCAGGTCAGCACCAGAACAAATGCCAGGTTACGCCGGATCGCCCGGATCGAATCCCGCAATGTGCGCTGGAAATCCTCGGGCGGGGTGCGCTTGTGAAAGGTTTGGGGTGGCCCGTTCCCGTCACCGCCGCCGGCTTTTGCCCGCAACAGTGGCTGGTTTGCTTTGGCCTCGATCGTTGCGCCCATGTGATCCGCGCCGGACGCGCGCGCAGAGGGGGTCTTGCGCGCTGTCGTTTCGTCTGCGGTTGCATGATCCGGGCCGTCAGCATCAGCCACCCCGTCACCACCGCCCGCAATGTCCTTGTCTTGCACGGGCTGCGGCGCCGCACACCGATGGGGAGGTTCAGCGCGCGGTAGTTCACATGAGTGTTTCTGGTCTTTGGCCTGTTTCAACGCATCGTTTTCAACCGGCCGGTTTTGATCTGGTTCAGGCACTCGGAACTCCTGCGTCAGATGCAGTCGGGTTTTGGCACCTGTGGCCCGTTTTGCAGGATCTGCCCCTGATTCGGGATCCTGACGCTTCAGACCCAACCCGCCTTGCCTGTCCAGCGGGCTGGATAAAGGATGGCGGTGCGACGAAAAAACAAACGACATGTAGAAACCTTTTGGTCACTCGGTAAAATCTTGGGGGGATCAGGCCAGCATGGTTTGCAGGCCGTCGTCAGGTGTAGTTGCATCAACAGCTGGGGTATTCAGTGCCAGGGCCGCATCCGGTTGCGCGACGGTCATGTCACCCATGATGGCGGCAATTGCCTCATTGGTCATCGCGGTAATCTCGTCGTTGTCCGGCATGTCGATCAGGCTGGCCTGATGCAGCAACAGATCGGAGTACGACCCGTCAGCTGCCATGACTGTCGAGTCCACACCCATCTTGGTCAGATGGGCAGTGTTCAGCATGGCATTGCTGCCCGCGACAACTTCGGCCCCGGCAGCATTCGGGCCCGACAGGTCAATGTCATCCTGATCCAGCATCATCGTGACCTGGTTGACGATGTTCACCTGCATAAGATCGCCGTCGATCTTGAGGACGCGCAACTGTTCCATCCCGGCGAACATCGGATCATTCAGAAGCGCGTCTTCCAACGCCTCCATGTCCATTTCCTGTATGGCCAGCGCGTCCGCCATATTCTGTTGCATATCCTGGTGAATGTCCTTGCCGATCGTTTTGACCGACGCGTCGTTCATGAGCAGGTTTTCATCACCGTCCATTATCGACGCGGGCACTCCACCGCTGATGATATCGTCATCCATAAGGGCCATGGACTGAATCAGCACATCGACTGAAATCATGTTTCCGCCGATCATGATGAGATCGTAATAGCTGCCCAACTGCACAATGTCGGCGACATTGTACATTTCGTTGTCGCCCAGCACGTAAAGCGTGGATGTGGCTGAAATTTCGGTCTGAATGTGATCGATATCGGTGGCATCAATACTCTGGTTGATGAAATTCGCGACCACCAGATCGCCGTGAATCCAGTCCACAACAACGTATGCGGGCTGGCCGCCTGTTCCGTCGGCATCGTCCAGCCAGGCGGCCTCTTTGCCTTCGACTTCGATCACCGAAGACTGAACCAGGTTGGTACCGCTTCCGGCATTCATGGCGCCCACGTCCCAATCGAAAACAAGCGCGACCTGACTGATGACCGTCAGATTGATGGCCTGCCCGCCTACAACAATGTACGGAGCATCCACCCAACCAATTGTCGCAGACACTGCATTGATCGCCAGATTGCCACCGGTCACCACCAGATGCCCGTCGTCAAAATCGGGATCATTGGACTGATCCCATTCGGCAGGCCACGGCGTTTCCGCTTCATCGCCAGTCGCCTCATCCGGCTGATGGAAAGCGGGCAACAGGTCGGTCCATTCGGGTGCTTCGGCCATGTGCTCGCCATTGACGATCACACCCAAGGCATCATCGCCATGGAACTGATACACGGTGACGCCATCCACATCCCCGTTCATCGGGTTCAACATCTGTTCGGCCAGTGCCTCGACCATCTCGATTGACTGGTAATCCGCGAGTGAAAATGACGGGCTTGCTACGGCATGAAGTGACGACGCCATGTCCAGAATCTGCTCACCTTTCGCGATCAGCGCATCCGTGTCGCGAAATTCACCCTCGCCCACCGTATCGTTGTCACGCAGGAAAACCTTTTGCATGGTGTAACTTACCGCCGACCCCAACGGCACGTTTTCCGGCTGCAGAATGACAAGTGTAGGAACGGATGACGGTCCAATCGTGTCGTCCGGGACAAAACGCTCGGAAACCGGCCCATCTCCCCCAAGGATAATCACCGATTCATGTACAGGCCCCTTCGGCGCGTCTGGTAGCGGCAGGTTAGGTTGAGGTGGGGCAAAATTGTATGGGAGGAGTTTGTATTCGCCCACCGGGACATCAAGATCGGCCCTGATGTGGATCGCAGCAGGATCGTCCAGCCCGTCAATTTCTGCTTTTCGCCTCAGGGCGGTGAATTCGTCATACTGGTCCCGCAGCCGGGCCTGTTCGATCGTAAGTTCAAATGTTCCAACAAAATGCGCTATCGTTTCCGTAATTGCGTCAAGGGCCATGTCGGTCATCCTTTTTCACCCGCACCGGCCAGAATTTCCGCTTTGGGTTCAGTTGGGCCGGGGCCACTGCACGCGGCCCCGGCATTTTCGAAAATAGCGAGGCCCGATAATGCGGGCCTCGCCTTATGACTTATGCGTCGTTGTCGTCGCTTGCGTAGGACGAGGTCATCGAGCCACCGACCATGGTCGTATCGACCGAGTTGCCAAGCACGTTGGCCCCCATGACGATCGACTGGTTAAAGGCCGAGGTGTCGACAACAGCCGCTGCCGAGGCATAGGACTCACCGCTCACGATGCCATCGCCACCGTTGTTCGAGCCCCAGCTGCCACCGTTGCCACCTGCGCCACCGTCACCTGAATAGGCACCGGCCGCGCTGCCGCCCGTGATGGTTCCACCCATGGTGTCACCGGACATGGCTGTACCGGTCGAGTATCCGCTGGCTCCGCCATTTGCGGCGGACGCGCCGCCGGCACCACCGGCACCCGAGCTGGCCGCACCGGTCGCATCGCCCGACCCGGTCGATGTGGCATCGTTATCGGACATGCCCGAACCACCGTATCCGGCGATTGCTTCAGCAAGGCTGTCGGCGGCTCCGTTTGTATCGGCATCACCGAATACATCCGCCGCTCCGCCATCACCGGCGGTATTGGCTGCATCGGCAGATCCGGCACCGTTGCCCGAAGACGTGGATGTGGGCGTCGTTGTGCCGCCTGCTCCGCCGTCACCGTCTGCAGCAGACGTACCAGAACCCGCTGCGTCCGCTGTGCCGTTGGCCGAATTGGATCCGCCATTACCACCGCTGCCATCCGTGTTCTGCGAATTGCTGGACGCACCGTTCACGTCACCTGGGCTTTGGTTGATGTCGGGGCCGCTTGCGGACTGGTCGCCAACACCCTGCGCATCTGAATCCGCGTCAGCGGTTCCACCGGAACCATCGCCGCCCGAACCGTCACCGCCTGAGCCATCGCCACCAGAGCCATCGCCGCCCGAACCGTCGCCACCGGTTCCGTCACCGCCAGTTCCATCACCACCTTCGCCCGCTTCGGCATCAATCATGCCAAGCTCTTCCTGCAGGGCCATGATTGCAGCTTCGACCATCGCAGCAAATCCGCCTTCGCCGTCACCGCCGGTTCCGTCACCGCCCGTGCCGTCGCCACCGGATCCTTCACCACCGGTTCCTTCGCCGCCCGTGCCTTCACCGCCGGTACCAGGTCCGCCAGTGCCGTCGGCCGAGCTGTCCGCGCCACTGTCAGCGCTGCCCTCTGCAGCGTTGCTGCCCGCGGTCGCATCATTGGCTTCGGTAGAGCTGTCACTGGAATTCGACGACGAACCGTCCGTCGAAGCGCTGCCGTCACCGCCGTCTGATCCTTCGGCGTCTACGTCATTGCCGGCCAGACCAAAGCCTGTGCCGCTCGAGTCGGAATCGCTGTCGCCGCCATCGGCGCTACCCGAGGCATTCGAGCCAGACAGACCAAGGCCCAGTCCCAGACCAAACGAATCTGCGCTTCCGCCGTTACCACCGGTTCCGTCACCGTCAACGCTTGAGCTGCCGTCGTTGGCAGCAGAAGACGAACTGTCAGCGTCGCCGCCGTCGCCGCCAGTGCTGTCACCGTCAGCCCCTGCGCCGGACAGGCCGACACCAATGCTGGCGTTATTTGCGTCACCGGTATCACCGCCTGCGCCGCCACTCGAATCCGCGTCGGCGCTGCCGGTATCGCCACCGGCACCAAACGCATGGCTGCCCAGCGTGGTCGAGTCTGCCGAACCACCATAGCTGGTACCACCGTCGCCCGAATCTCCACCGCTGGACTTGACGCCGATACCTTCTTCAGCGTTGGCGGTACCGCCATAGGCGCTACCATTCTGATAGAAACCGGAATTGTTCGAAACTGACGCCGATTCCAGCGTGTCGTCATCGCTCAGGCTGGCCACCTGACTGTTGACGGCCGCCATCGCGGTTCCCGCACCATCCATTGAGATATCGACATTCATGTCATCGCCAGGATCATAGTTCAGATCACGGCCTGCAGTTATTACGTCGCCAACCGACGCGTTATCTCCGAAGTCCAGATCAACCTGATCGTCATCACGCGGAATCCACTCTCCGCCACCAAAGTCGATATTGATCGCATTGCTGTTCGAATTGTCGTTGGTGTTATCTCCGGCATTGAGCGTCTGGTCCTGATCCTGACCTTGATCCTGATCCTGGCCCTGATCTTGACCTTGGTCCTGGCCTTGTTCCTGACCCTGATCCTGGCCTTGATTTTGGTCCTGACCCTGATCGTTGGAGTTTTCGACAGTCTGGTCCTGCTGCTGCTGTTGTGCAGTCAGGTCAGCTTCGACAAACGCCTCATCAATCGGGATTTCGACATTAACCGGAGCTTCCAGGTTCTCGACATTAATTTCGTCGACGGTCGTTACGTTTGTATTATTCACATTACGTCTCATGACAAATTCCTATTTTTGGAACGCCAGACCGCCATTCATCTAAAAAGCGGCATCAGGCGAGGTTGAAACAAAAAAATACCCGCGCAGCGCAAAAACGCGCTGAATGCGGTCAGTGGAAGTTTCTAAATGGCCACCTCCTTTCCCGGCTAAGCCGAAAGCGCGGCGGTTCATGAAGCTTGCTAAAATACGCAATGACCGGCGCGACAGGGACAGGCGCTTCGACAATTGAAGCCCAGCCATGTTCGCAGCGACGCACGCCCACGCCTAGCTAGTCGAAAGTTTTGAGGTAGTTACATCATTGTTTTTATTACTTTCTTTTAGAACGCGCCTAAATCTGCGTACACCTGCCCCGCATGACCTACCCATAAAAAGTCGCAACAAAATAATTCAATTGTTTCCGCTGGTTGCACAAAAATCCAAGCGGAAACCTAACCGAAAGTTCTATGGTACGGGCTATGGAAACACTCCTCCCGGTTGTGGAAAACCATGCTTTCGAGTATAATAATATTTAATTACCTATTTGATTAGTTAACTATTTCAGACCACCAGAATTCAAATAAGCAATTTTTGGTTGACCCTGTTTGCGAGGGAATGTGATGAGTGCGTCATTGATAGATGAAACTGCCAATCAGGATCTTTATTCAGAAGATTTTTCGGTTGTCTTTATTGGAAAAGAATTATTCTACTCCAATCAGACCCTAAGAAGCGTTCAAACTGAATTCGGAGTTCGCGCCCGGCGGTTTGAAACCCTCGAAGCCATGAGCAGCCAAGCGCCCGGTTGCAGCAAGATCGTTGTTGTTGATCAGATGATGCTAGAAGACCTGCTGGCGCGCCCAATGGCCTATACCAAAAGTACCGGATCCGGCTGTCTTGCCTTTGCCTATCGCAAAGAAGAATCAGCCCGGCATATGTTTGAATCCTGGGATCGCGCGCAGTTCGGCGAAGTTGGATTTCTGCCGATGAATGTGGCGCCCGATGCTTGGCGTGCCATCCTCAGGCTGCTGATGCATGAAGAATTGTACCTGCCCAGTTTCCTTGCCGATTGCGTCGCCTTTCCAGGCCAGCACACTCGGGACGTCCCGAACCGACCAGTGACAAGTGCCCCCAATGGTGTCGACCAGCAGTCGCGGTACCTGAAGCTGACGCGTCGCGAAAAGCAGGTCCTGCAACTTGTCTCGCAAGGCAAAAGCAACAAGTTGATTGCGGCCAAGCTGGGAATTACGGAACATACGGTCAAGTTGCATATGCACAACGTGGTTGGTAAGATCGGTGTCAGCAACCGCACCGCTGCCGCGCATTTCTATTACGAGGTTGCGCCGCACGAGGCGCAGCAATCCGCCCTTGACTGACACGTTCGAAGCCCGGTTCGATCGCCTGATCCTTCTGGTTGGCAGGCTGAACTATATGTGGACCAACACCGAAAGCCTGCTGATCCACCTGATCGCGGGCCTTTCCGGAACGTCGAAAGACGTGGCCGTCATTATTTTCCTGACCCTGAACACAACCCGCGCGCGTATTGATCTGGTCGAACGGCTTGCCAAGATGGAGGGAAGACCCGCGCAGGTTCGTGACCCGATCCTCGAACGCACGCAACGGCTCAGCAAGCTTTCAGGCATTCGAAACAAGTATAACCACTGCATCTATTCATTCGATCAGGAAAGCGGAAACCCGAAAACAATTCTGATGCGGATTTCTGACCGTAAGACCGATATCAGACTGGGGCGCTCGGACACGGTAGATGATGATGCGCTTCGCGAAATCGAGACAGTCGTCAATCAGTTGTCAGCCGCGAACAAGGACATCTGGAGGCTGATCCGGGAATTGGGGTATCCGGTATAGTCCTGGTCATGAATATGACGCCATGACGACGTAGGCTGCGCTTCACAGCATTTTCGGTCCCGAAGGCGCGCAACCCGGGCAGCGGAATGTTCCTTTCGAAAGTGCCTGGTGCGGGCGGTGGGACTCGAACCCACACGGGCATACGCCCTTCAGATTTTAAGTCTGATATGTCTACCATTCCATCACGCCCGCATGGCGCGGCCCTTTCGGACAGTGCAACGTCCTTACAAGCACAACGAGATGATAACAATGTGCTTTGACCTGCCAGATCAGGAAAATTAGCGGGCAGCCCCGAAGGAAGTCACCTGCGCGCAACGGCACCCCGATCACATCCTCAGGCTTTGGCGTGGTCCGACACATCCCCAGGTCCGATGCATCGGATCGACTGACGGTGCCCCTTCCGGGGAACGTGTTTTCAATACCAATCCTTTTCCCGTTCTATCGGGGAACAAAATTTGTCGCGGCGCAAGCGTACATAGCTCCCGACATTACCATATTGTATGAATCTGATTACCCAAAACCTGAGTCTCTCATTTCTGTACCAGAGCCACTTTCATGTCCCAACCCTGTTTCGGACTTGTTTTTTGTTACTGTCCAGCGAGTTAGAACTAAGTTCCCCTATTTCCCGATTGAAATGCCCATATACATGGCTACTCCGGGGAACAACGGTAAAGGACGGTTCCGCCCAACTCGGACGGAGGCAGGTAAAGCCTCAGTGTCAGATCGGGACGTTATAAATTTCAATGATTTGTGGTGCCCCCACACGGACTCGAACTGGGGACCTACTGATTACAAATCTTATCATCCTATTTTCGATAGCATAATAGCCAATTCGATTGGGCAGTATATTTCTTTAAATAGCAGTAGTTTTTGCGTGTTGAAGTTTCTATAAGACCCTTCCCAACTCTCCGCACTTTGCTTACCTTGCGCTTACCCACTCCGTCGGAGACCAATATGCCCAACGTCAGATTAACAAAATCAAGTGTCGATCGCCTTTTAGCAACAAACCGGGACACGATCTATTGGGACGACGGTTTGCCGGGTTTTGGACTCCGCGTGAAAACGACCGGCGTCAAAAGCTTCTTAGTTCAATATCGCAACAAACAAACCGGTCGGTCGATACGCAAGACACTTGGGCGATATGGGCCGACCTTGTCTTTGGGCGCCGCCCGCGAAATGGCACGCGCGCTTCTTGCTGACGTGGTCCGTGGCGGAGATCCTGTCGCGGACGCTCAAACGCTCA
This sequence comes from Ruegeria sp. YKSF131, assembly GCF_059612645.1. Lineage (NCBI taxonomy): Bacteria > Pseudomonadati > Pseudomonadota > Alphaproteobacteria > Rhodobacterales > Roseobacteraceae > Ruegeria > Ruegeria sp. YKSF131. Next base: position 12,998 of record NZ_JBXWQZ010000071.1, read on the forward strand.
GGCACTCACCAACGGTGAACTCACTTGCCGCGCAATACATGACCGAACACGCGGAGCCAAAGAAACGCCCCGGTAGTGTTCGGAACGATCGGTCGATGCTGGACAGACACATTCTCCCCAAGCTTGGGGAGCTAAAAGTCATCGAAGTGACGCATCAGCATGTTCAGAAGCTTCACAACCAACTGCGCGATACGCCGTATCAAGCCAATCGCACTCTGGCGCTCATGTCGAAAATTTTTGAACTGTCTGTGCGCTGGGGTCAGCGTTCTGACAATCCGGCACGCGGCATAGAAAAATTCCCCGAGGAAAAGCGGGACCGCTGGCTGTCAGACGATGAGCTGCAAAGACTTTTGGTAGCTCTGTCAGAGCATCCAAATCAGGTTGCAGCGAACGCTATTCGCCTGCAGCTCCTAACAGGCGCACGGATCGGCGAAGTGCTGAAGGCAAAATGGGAAGACTTCGATTTGGACCGCGCGGTATGGACAAAGCCGTCGCACCACACAAAGCAAAAGCGACGAGAGCACCTGCCGATTTCGTCAGCAACCTGTGATTTGCTTGCGGCAATGAAAGCAGGGGCATCTCCTGAAAGTCGTTGGTTGTTTCCGGGACGCTCTCCGGACCAACCGTACAAAGATCTGAAGAAATTTTGGAGCTCGGTCACCACATCAGCAGGTCTTCAAGACTACCGTATCCACGACAATCGGCATACGCATGCGTCGCATCTCGTTTCCAGCGGTCTGAGTCTGCCTATAGTCGGTCGATTGCTTGGACACACGAACCCGTCTACCACGCAACGCTACGCGCACCTCGCAGATGACCCGTTGCGGCAGGCAGCGGATGTGATGGGTAAGAAGATCAGCGGTGGCAGTTCCTGAAACCTGAGAATTTCCTGTGCTGAAGACACGCGAGCGGCAATTAGACTGCAGCTGTCGGCACGGTGTCGATGTTTGGGACGGAAGGGAATGGACGGAGATCTAAGATGTCCAAATCTCTACTTCCCGTTGTCACAACGCGTCGTCCGCCTTGGAACAAAGGCAGACTAGTCGGACAGAAGCGGCCATTGCAGCCAAAGCAAGTCTGGGCCATTCGCGCTCGGCTCGAACTTGCAAACAAGCTGAGAGACCTGGCATTGTTCAATCTTGCCATCGATAGCAAGTTGCGCGGGTGCGATCTCGTCCGCCTGAGGGTTAACGATCTCGCCGTAGGCAATTCTGTTCGCGATCGGGTATCCGTTGTTCAACGTAAAACTGCGAAGCCAGTGCAATTTGAAGTGACGGAGAATACACGTGAAGTCGTGTCGCAATGGGTCTCTTCTCAATACATGCATGGACAACGGTATCTGTTTCCAAGTCGTATGCATGCTTTGCCGCATCTTTCGACCCGGCAATACGCTAGGCTTGTCCGGGAATGGGTGTCAGCGATTGGTCTCGATCCGTCCAGCTACGGCACGCATTCGCTTAGGCGCACCAAAGCGGCTTTGATATACAGAAAGACCGGAAACCTACGTGCCGTTCAACTTCTGCTCGGTCACAGCAAAGTGGACAGTACAGTGCGTTACCTTGGCGTCGAGCTTGAAGACGCGCTTAGTATTGCCGAACGTATCGATCTTTAACGATTTAGGCGGGCGGGATCGTCCGCTCGCCACTCCCAAGCAGACATTCGAATCTCCGGTTCACATTCCCTTCAGAGCCCAAAGCGGACTGAAATGTTTTCGCAAAAAATGAAGTGCGGCTATAGACATTCTCTTGAGCGGTCTAACCCATCACTAAATGCATTCACCGCCATCGATAACCAAGGCTTGCCCCGTCATAAAAGCGGATTCATCTGAAGCTAAATAGACGATCCCATGGCCAATCTCTTCAACTGTCGCCCATCGACTCATAGGGATCGCCTGCTCGATGTAGCCTTGCAGTTTGGCGCGACCACCCATCTGCTTTTCGAAGCCTGCATTGAAGGGGGTGTCTACAAATCCTGGACAAAGGGCATTGAAACGGATTGCGTGGACAGCGTAGTCGGCTGCCATCTGCCGGACCATCGCAACAGCTGCGTGCTTTGTAGTCGCATAGGCGATCATACCCCGGTCGTATTGAACCCCTGAATTGGAAGCAGTGACGATCACGCTGCCTCCACCTTGTGATTTCATATGGGGGACGGCTGCGCGCGCGGCAATGAAGTGAGCGCGGACATTCAATGCCCAAGAAGCATCCATTCCATCTGGTTCCACTTCTTCCAGCGTTCCTTCGATCTGCAACCCAGCATGAGAGTGCAACACGTCAAGCCGACCGAAGTTTTTTACTGCTTCGTCTATGGCTTTGGTAAGGGCATCGTCATCGGTCACATCAAGCTGTATGGCAGATGCTTGATTCCCCTGCGCAACGATCGCGGCCACAGTGGCTTCAGCAAGTGTTGCATCGCGATCCGTTACCACAACATGCGCACCCTCTTGTGCCATTGCCATTGAACCTGCCCGACCAATTCCTGATCCCGCGCCCGTCACGAGCGCGACTTTACCTGCAAGCCGCATTTCACTTGGCTCCTTTATTTAACTATTCGATTTTGAGGCGCCTCGGCGCAAAAGCAGTTGCGCTGCAACGAGCAACAAGAGCGACGCGCCCATAACCATAGCGCCGATGGCATTGATCTCGGGAGTTACGCCGCGCCGGATGGATGAGAATATGTAGATTGGCAGGGTTGTCTCCGAGCCAGCTACGAAGAACGCGATGATGAAATCATCAAATGAGAAAGTGAAGCTGAGCAGAAAGCCTGCCAAAATTGCCGGTGCTATCAACGGCAGCGTCACCTGCCGAAAGGTGCCCCAAGGCGTCGCAAAGAGGTCAGCCGAAGCTTCCATGAGGGCACGGTCCATACCCGATAGCCTTGCACGTACGATGATTATGACCAGCGCCATTGTGAACATGGTGTGTGCGGCGACAAGCGTGGGCATCCCCATGGAAAGTTGCGGGGGATTTGCTCCATCGGGCCATAGGCTCGCAAGAAGCGGGTTTAGCCAGCCGAATACGGTGACTAGGGCAATGAGTGTCGCGATACCGATGACGATACCTGGTATCATTATCGCAATATAAATCATCGCATCGAACAAAGTTCGGAGCCATCCCTTAACCCCTTGTAAAGCGATGGCCGCCATGGTTCCGAGTGTGGAGGCGAGGCAAGCAGTTATGAATGCCGCAAGCAGACTGGTCTCGAGCGCGTCCATAACAAATGGGTTGTTGAGCGCTTTGCCATACCATTGGGTCGAGAACCCCATGAACTGGCTTGCGTGTCGTCCGGCATTGAAGCTGAAAAGCGCGATGATGCCGATTGGAATATAGAGAAAAAGGTAGACGCAAATCGCGTATAAGCGCATCGGACCCTCACATCAGCGAGACATCTTCGCGCTGGCCACCCAGGCGCGAGATGAATTTCATGTAAATTGAGACAGTGACAAGCATTACGACAACCAGCGTCATTGCGACCGCCGATCCGTACGCCCAGTTTCGAGACTGCAGGAACAGGTCCACCAGCGCATTTCCGACGAAAAAGACCTTTCCGCCGCCCAAGATCGCTGGGATCAGAAACTCGCCCATCAGCAAGATGAAGACCAGCATGCAGCCTGTTGCGATACCAGGTACCGACAGAGGAAGTGTCACCTGACGGAACGTACGCCATGGGGTAGAGCCGAGATCAGCCGATGCTTCCAGAAGGCGTTTATCCAGTTTGTCCAAGCTTACAAAAATCGGGAAAACCATCAAAGGTAGATACCCATAGACAATCCCGACAAGCACAGCGAAGGGCGTATTTATCAGGCGGATATCATCGATGCCGATCGACTCCAGTAAAGCGGGCAAGCCACGCCCCCCAAGGATGAAAATCCATGCGTATGACCGGATCAGGATCGATGTCCAGAACGGCACGATTACCAGGATCAACAGCGAAGTTCTCCACTTTGGTGAACAACGCACCGCAAGAAAGTAGGCGAGCGGATAGGCAATTACCAACGCAGCGATAGTCCCCAGAGGTGCAAGGATCAAAGTGTTCTTAAACGCCGTCCATCGCGCAGGAAGGTTGGCATATTGTTCCAAAGTGAACGCTGGAACATAGCCTCCGGCGGCACCCCGTTCGCCAAAGGAAAAGACGAAGACGACCAGCAGAGGAAGGGCAAGCATTACCAAAAGCCAAACTCCTGCCGGTGCCAGCAACAGTGCTTTTCTGCCTCGTTCGGTCATATTGTCCTCGTCTTTTCCGATATTGGCGGCCTTACCGCTTAGGCCGACTTGAAGCGGGCGAGCAACTCGGCACGGTTTGGATCGGTTAGCGTAGCCGCCGCGCCAAACTCGAGCGCATTCAGAAGGTCAGCTGCCGGATAAAGGATCGGATCTTCCAGCAATTCCTTCGGCAGCAACGCATTGGTGCGAGCATCAGCCGATGGATAGCCATGAGCGAGGACTTCTTTCGCATTAACTTCCGGGTTCAGTAGGAAGTCGATCAAGGCATAGGCGGCATCCAAATGGGGCGCGCCCTTCGGAATAGCGTAGTAGTCGGACCAGAGTTCACCGCCCTCAGCTCCCAGAACGTAGGCGATTTCAGGCATGTCGACATTCATCTGCTTGCCGTCACCTGTCCAGCACATCGTCATCCAGGCGTCACCGTTGCGCATCGGTGGCTGATAGTCAGACGAAATTGCAAACAGATGCGGCTTAGCATCCAGCAACAATTTCTCTGCATCGGCCAGTTCCTTCTCATCGACCGAGTTGAAGGAATAGCCAAAATACTTCAGGGCATTACCGATAGTGGTGAGTTGGTAATCGTGCACCATTGTTCGGCCTGAGTAACCCGCCATAGTCAGGTCCCAGAACTCTTTCCATGTGGTTGGAGTCGGAGCGCCATCAAGCTTGCTGGTATTCACTGCAAAGCCGGTCGTGCCCCAGTTTTTCGGCACCGCGTAAAGCTGGCCATCGACAGAACCAGCATCGGAAAAGCGCTGTTCGAATGAACCTGCGTCGTAGTTTGGCAGTTTGGACGTATCGAGCGGGATGATCAGATCTTCGCCCACATACGTAGTGATCGTGTAATTGGTTGGAACGAACACGTCCCAGCCAGAGCCTCCGGCCTGCAACTTTGCCAACATCTCTTCGTTCGAGCCAAAAACATTGACCTGAACATGGGCGCCGGTGGCTTCCGTGAAGGCTTCGAAGTTCATCTCGTCATGATAGTTCGGCCACGTGGCGAGGATCACTCGGTCGCCAATGTCTCCGGCAGCAAATGCCGGGCGTGGACGCAACCCAGGCATGGCCGTGCCCAGAACGGCCGTTGCCATCCCAAGACCTGTCACGCCCAAAAAATGTCGCCGGGTGACCGAACCCTTTTGGTACCGGCGAAGCTCTTCCATGAACTTTTGCTTGGAAATAGTCCCGTTATCATTGGTCATCGTGAACCTCTCTTTTGTTGGATTGCGGGAATTGTTATTTTTCAAGGATCAGCAGTGCGCCTTCGCCCCATGAGACAAAGGCTTGCTCTCCTGCATTGAACGTCCCCTCGTTCAATTCCGCTTGCCTTGGCACAAGCACGTGGAAATCACCCAGTGCTTCGTTGCGCGCAAGGTATTCTGTGTGCTCCCCAAGGAAGATCCGATTTTGAATGGTAACTGGCAGAGCAATTTCAGCTGTGGGTAGCGCGCGGGTCAGCGTGATCTGTTCAGGACGGATACTGACGCATACTTCCTGTCCTGCATCTATTGGAATCTCCGGAGTTCCGTGCACCTTTTGGCCACTCGCTAAACGCACAGTGATTTGGTCGGCTACTGCGTCAGTTACAGTTGCATCAAAGAAATTCGAGGTGCCTACAAATCCAGCCACGTAACGGCTGCGGGGCATGTCATAGAGTTCGCGTGGGCTGCCTACCTGCACAATTCTGCCACCTTCCATCACACAAATTCGGTCGGACATTGAAAGCGCTTCTTCCTGATCGTGCGTGACGAGGACAAAAGTTATTCCCAGTTGTCGTTGCAGGTTCTGCAGTTCAAACTGCATTTCTTTTCGAAGCTTTCGATCCAGAGCAGCCATTGGTTCATCGAGCAGCAAAAGCTTGGGCTCGTTTACGATCGCACGCGCCAAAGCGACGCGTTGCTGCTGACCACCAGACATCTCCCAGATGCGACGTGGGCCAAACCCACCAAGACGGACAGTTTCCAGCGCCTGCTTAACCTTTGTCGCGATTGTTTGCTTGTCTATGCGTGGTCGTTGTTGGCGCAGGCCGTACGCGATGTTGTCGAACACGCTCAGGTGAGGAAAAAGAGCGTAGTGCTGAAACACCATGTTGACTGGGCGATGGTGCGCATCCAAGTCGTTGACGACTTCGCCATCGAGCAACACCTGACCTTCGGTTGGTTTCTCGAAACCTGCCAGCATTCTTAGTGCTGTGGTTTTGCCGCAACCAGATGGGCCTAAGAATGACAGGAACTCTCCTTTCCCAATGGAAAGATTCAGGTCTTTGGCAGCGACCACATTCCCGAAGGTCTTGGTCACTCCTCGGAGTTCCGCAATCGTCTGCATGGTGACGCTCATGTCAAAGCTCATATACTGCCGTTTTCCTTTTGCTTGATTTTTTGGCATTTATTGGCATACCACTCAAACAAGAAAAAAGTAACAATAACTCGGAATAACTGTATATACCACAATTAGAGTATAGAGGTTCTTTTCGAGAATCTGGAGCGGCGTGTGTACGATTGGATGGAAGAGGCCGGCAGGGTCGTGGAGAAGATCGGAACCCCAGAATTTCCATGTGCTTTGGCAGATGGTTTGCGGCAGGTCGCACCATTCGATTTTACTGTAGTGTTTGGGCATGTCGGAACCGAAGCACCAATAGATCTTCACGACGATTTCCCCAAAAGCAAACGGCGTATTTTTGTTGAGGATTATCAAGCCGGGCCCTACGTACTTGATCCATTTTTTTTGGCCGCGACAAAACCGATAACACCGGGTCTGTACCGCATGCGCGATATCGCACCGGACAGGTTCTATCAGGGCGAATACTATCGCAGCTATTACAAAAGGACTGGGTTAGCAGAGGAGATTGGCTACTTTATCGATATCCCAAGCACTGGGATGGTTGTGGTCTCGCTCATGCGATCAGTGAAGCCTTTTTCAGCCAAGGAAATTCGTCATTTGCACGCTCTATGGCCGCTCGTTCGGGCAGCCTGTTGCAAACATTGGAGTGACTTTCCAACGATGACCCGCGGCGCCGCAGCAAATGGCGTTAGTCGTCGCGTCGATCTTGCTTTCCAGGCATTTGGCGATGGCGTTCTGACGCCACGAGAAAGAGAAGTCGTTGAGTTCACGTTGAAGGGCCATTCGGCAGAAGCTGTCGGCACAATTCTCGGCATCTCTCCAGGCACAGTCCGCATCCACAGACGCAACATTTACGCGAAACTTAGGATCAACTCGCAGGGTGAGCTTTTTTCAAAGTTCATTGAAAAGGCACTTTAAAAGGTTCCTTGAACACCCACTTTGTCCGGATGCTGTTGAAAAAGTCGATGTGTAAGCGCGGCGGAAATAGCGGCTGAAGTCTTCCTGCTCGGCTCTTCACGCCGAGATTGGTCTGAGCTTTGCAAGTTTGCG
>NZ_JBXWQZ010000072.1:0-19713 GCF_059612645.1 Ruegeria sp. YKSF131
GTGAACGCGGGTTAGGCCTGTTGATTGTCCGGGATATAGCCGAGCTTTATGGAGGAATGGTCCATATCGGGACATCCGCTCTGGGTGGGGCGAAAGTGTCGGTCATACTGCCTGGATGGATCGAAACGCCGAAATAGATACCTATACGGCTATTTGTTTCCCTGAAATCACCAATGTAGGTATGCTTGCAGTATTGATATCACATTGCGCATGCAATCCATCCGTTGGGCATAAAACACGCAACCAGATGAGAGTTACATGTTATCAGTAGATTGGTTGATTGAAGACATATGCTTTCAGCTGACATCCAGTATGCCTTTCATTGGGTAATCGTCGACTGCTGTATTTGATGAGATTGTATAAGACGTGATGGTATTGCGCCTTTTTATTTCACTCATTGTGTTGGCTGGCATTGTACTGGCCGGTCAGGGCGTCGCAGCAACACTTGCTGCTGATGCGGTGCGGCTGGATGAGGTATCGCCCTATTTCGCAGCCAGCGGTGTTCTGTTTTCCTATGTCTGGGTTCCTCTGGTCGCGCTGTCTGCTTCGGCGCTTTTTGTGGCACCGGGGTTGCTGATGGCTTTGGGAATTGCTGCGCAGGGGGACCGATTTGAGCACTGGCTGCTCAAGGGGTTTACATTGTCCTTGTTCGGTGTGCCTGCGCTCGCCGCAATGGTACAGGCCGTCAGCGGTGTTCCCATGGCCGGGGCGGCCTTCATTCTATTGCTTGTTTTGCTTTGCCTGCCCGGCATCGGCCTGATCGCAGCCCGACCCAACCCCGAGATCTTGCGGGGCAGGGGTTGGGATATAGCCGGCATGATTGCCTTGCCGCTGGCTGTTCTGGTCTTGCTGGCTCCGAAATTCTACTGGGAGTCGCTGAATGACGACGGGGCGCACAGCTTTCTGAACGCGATGTTATTCATGACCGGTGGCCTGCCGTTCTGGCCACCGGATGCAGGGGGAGTCGGGGGGTATCCGACCCCGAAAATGATGACGGAAACCTTCCTGCAAAGCGGGTTCATGCGGTTTTTCGGGCCCTATGAAGTCTCTATCCGTCTTGCATATTTGCCAGGGGTTTCGATCCTTTTTGGGGTGATGTTGTCCTTTGTACGCGATCCCGAAGGACATACTGACCCACGAACCGTTTTCGGGCTTGGGACTGCTCTGCTGCTGTTTTCCTTCGTGATGGCATTCAATCCATCCTACAATCCGTATTTCGCCGACATTGCGCTGCCCATGGCGCGCGAGCCGATGATCCTGCTGGGGGTGCTGGGCTATATCCTGTTCTTCAGCGAACGCAGGTTCGCCGGGATGGCGTTTGTGTCAACACTGGCTTTGCTAACCGCACCGAATGGCACCCTTCTTATCGGGTTTTTTCTGATTTCCCACTTCCTTCTGACCCGGCCACTGCCGTTCCGGCAGGTGATTGCGGGAGGGACGGTCGCCCTTGGTGTCCTGGTTCTGGCATCACTGTTTGAGATGATGCTGACATGGTGGGGGCTGATGGACGTGTCCGATGAGTTTGGGGCTGACAGTATTCTGCGCCGCCTGCGCTTCGTGACGATCTTCGACACCGGGCGGTTCCTGTTCTGGCTGCTCCCTTGCGGGATTCTGCCCGGCCTGGCACTGCTGGCCTGGCCCTGGCAGGATAAGCTGTCCAGAACACTGACGCTGACGGTCATTGCCTATGTTCTGTTTTTCTATGTTCAGGCCTATCGGATCCTGCCCCATCATTTTGCACCCGCCGCAGTCATACCACTGATTGTCTTCTGGCGTTTGCGGCCGGTTCAGGTTGCTCCGGTCTCTGCACTGGCTTGTGCTCTGACAGGGCTTGCGGTCAGCGCCTGGATCAGCTGGCCGGAAACTCTGCGCCCGTTTACCCAGACCCGGGATCTTGGCTATCGTATCTCTATCGAAACTGATGAGAGCCCGTTCCCTGACCTGAACGAGATACGTGTTGTTCCGGCACTGATTGCCGGGGCATTCCCGCCCATCTGGACACAGGCCGAGTTGGAAAAGCGCTATATGGCTGGCCAGTTGTCGGTCTATGTTCATGCCAGAATGCCTGCATCTGACACTGCGACCGCAGATTATTTCATACGCGCGGCAACAGCAGCTCTGGTGGATGGAGAAACTGTAATTGGCGAAGCTTTGGAGGGTTGGGTTTTGGTGGCGCGCGATCAGACGGTTTACGAAAATGACCTCGGGAACACCGATGTTCCGGTCAGTATTGCACGTGCCTATCGCGTACCACTTGATACCATCTTCGGACAGGGCACACGTGAGACACCCTACCCGGTTTGGGACATCGCGAAAGTAGCGGGTCTAAGATAGCCACCGATTGAGAAATATAAGATTTGTCCCGAAGAAAAACGGGCAGTTAAATGGAGAACTCTATGAAGCAAAATCTTGCAAAACTGGTTGAATCTTACCCGGTCCTCCAGAAGCCTGCCTATTTCGCCTATATCGGCGTGATCAGCGCCCGGAATGTCAGCCGCCGGTTCGCCATGAACAATCTCGGCTACCTGCCCAAACGTGTTTCTGACAGGGGCCAGGACATGTGGGTGATCAACGAAGTTTATAATGGCAAGCGCAATGGTTTTTTTGTCGAGCTTGGTGCCGCCGATGGATTCTCAGACTCAAACACGTTCGCTCTGGAAAAACACTATGGCTGGACCGGACTTTTGATTGAACCCAACCCGGTCAATTACCATCGGATTACAAACTGGCATCACCGCACGGCCACCCCGGTTCCGCTGGCGGTTGATCCCGAACCGGGAAAGCTGGAGTTCATGATTGACGGTCAGCGCAGCAGCCTGCTGGTGGATGAGGCCGATAACATGACCGAGCGACGCGCTTCGAAACTGGCCCGGTTCCGGGAAAAGGGCAAGGTTGTAACGGTTGAGGCCGTACCTCTGGATGAGGTGTTCGATCGCTATAACGCGCCCAAGGATATCGATTACTTCAGCCTGGATGTCGAAGGGTCGGAAACGCGGATTCTGCGCAATTTCCCATTCGACAAATACCGTTTCCTGGCCATGACAATCGAACGCCCGACACCGGAGCTCAACGAGTTACTGTTCGCCAATGGCTATCATTTCGTGCGCAATTCGCTTTACGACACGTTCTATGTGCATGAAAGCAACCCGCGCTTCGATCAGGTTGAGAAATTACCGTTCGAACAATTACCTGCAAAGCAGTTCTGAACCTGCCTCTGGCACACAGCCATGTCACGCGAACAGTCAGTTCCGCGTGACATGGAGTTTCTGTTTCTGCCCCAGCACGTGATATTCGAACAGGCACCAGACATAGATGGTGGCCGAGTAGACATAATAGACCTGGTGATAGAGCAGGCATTTGAATGCGAACCACGGTCCGCCATGCCCGGACATAGCGCGCACCAGATCAAAATTGGCGACAAAGGCGGCTGCAAGCAGCAATAAGGGCAGGGGCCATGCCCCCGGCCAGAATGGCAGGGCCAATATCGACAATAGCAACAGCCCGGCGATTGCCGCCCGTGCCCGCTCGGCCATCGAGGTGTTCAGGTCATCCGTCAGCCCCTCGCGCGAGATCATCAGCCGGGCCCAGGGCAGGGCGCGACAGAAGATATCCGTGCTCAGGCTGTTGCGGATGGTCCAGACTTTCAGATGCTTGCCCTGCAAAAGCGGCTCGACCAGGATGCGGCGACCGGTGCCCGCGATCCGATAGCCCAGTTCGATATCCTCGATCGAGGGGACCTCATAGGTTTTCACGTCGAACCCGCCAACCTCAAGAAACACGTCGCGCCGGATTGCGCCGCACCCAGCCCAGAAGGTGCACGCCTCGCGCCGGGCGCGCTGATGGTGATAGCGGTGCAGAAGGTTCTTGTAACGCGAAAACCACGATTGCCCATCCGGCGCGTCGTCATAGGATCCGAACACGGCGCCGACATTATCCTCGGACATGGCACGGCGGATATGCTCCGGGCCATCGGGCCAGGCGATGACGTCGGAATCGACGAACCACAGGATGTCACCGGTGGCGTGTTCGGCGGCCAGGTTGCGCGCAGCCCCCGGTCCGCCATTGACTGGCGTGGTCAGAACCGTGGCCCCCATTTCGCGGGCAAGGGCCGCAGTCCCGTCCGGGGACTGGTCATCGACGACCAGAACCTGCTGCACCTGGCCGGTGTTCAGCATTTCAATCAGGGGTGTCAGGACACGGGGCAGCAGATGCTCGGCCTTGTAGGCGGGCATGACGACGCTGATGGAAAGGGTTTGATCTGAAGTCACGAGGTTTCTCCGGCCGCGCCTTGCGACACTGACGAACGCTGAACAAGAAAAAGAAAGGCAGCCGTGAAAGGCAACAACCACATCACACGGGCACCATATCGGTCTGCGGGTTGCGAGACCCCGCCACAGACCAGCGCATTCACTGCAATCCCGATCAGAATGAACAGTGCGAACAGTTTCAGCGGGGGGGCAACTCGTCCAGGCCATAGCAACAACCCGATCACAATGATTGCCGAGATCAGATAGATTGTCGCGTGGATGGAATTGACCGGACCCAGCCAAGGCTGATCGCGTGTCAGGACAATTTTGTCCAGAACCGCCAGCTGCGCCTCCGGCAGTCCCGAAAGCGATTTTGCGTTTCGGATGACAGCCTCGTTCGGGATGGTCATCTCGATGCTGTTCATTCCCAGCTGGGTGAACGTATTTTTGCCAAGTGCGTATATCGTCCCGAACGGCCGGGCGGCCAGAACCTGCAGGAAAAAGGCCCGCTGTTCGGCTGCTACGGCCCGCTGATCCTCAATCGGCATCAGCCGGAAAGACCCCAGCTTTTCGGATTGTTCGAAAATGATATGAGTAGCGGTCAATCGGTAAGGGTCATCGGACCAGGACAATGCCTCGTGCAGGGCGCAGGTTGCCAGATCGGTGCGCGGACAGACATCATCCAGATAGTCCAGGCCGGGGCCGTCAACGATCAGACGTGCCGTGATATAGGGTGTATAGATTACCTCTTTCCGCGCAACGGTTTCTGTTGCGAACTCAAATGCTTTGCGCTCGGCAATGGCCAGCGCAACAAGGCATATGACAAACCCTGCCGCAAGCCATCGCCCATATCCAAGACGCAGTAAGGCAGCCAGCACGACAAAGGGCACCATCAGTACGGCAATCCCCAGATGCGAGGGGTGCAGGACCACCGCGAACGCTGCCAAGGCCAGCGCGCCCAGCCATTCTATCAAGTTCATGTAACGACCTGCGGCAACAACCGCCGCAATCAGGATCAGCATCACCGATGTGAAAATATCCGGCATGACATAGGCGATATAGAAGGGCAGCGCGGTCACTGCCCCCGCTAATAAAGGAATGGTTACCAGTTGAAGCGTGCTACGCCCGGTTTGTGCGCTGCGCTGCAACAGGCGCATCGTCAGCCAGACTGCGAACAACAATGCGGCCAGATGAACCCCCGCAACGGCCCCCAGCGCATCGCCCCGCCAGAAAGTCGCAACCAGCAGCGCATAAGCCATCGAGCGTGATCCGCCGGTGACCTCATCCTCTTCACCGTTTTGTTCAGCCTGGCTGCCACTTGCCCCATTTTGAGCACCGGCCGGTTTTGGTGCAGGCAGGATAAGTGAGAGCGCTATATTGCCCTGTCGAAAATAGCTCCCGGTGTCAAAGTAATAGAGCGGGCCGCGATTGATAATCAAAACCGCCAGGCAAATGACCACCGTAGCTGCAAACAGCAGAGCCCCTCTGAACCTTCGGGGTGATCCTCCCGATGCAGTTTGCGCGGCCATCACTGTCCTACAGCTCCTTCATCGCCATCGCAGCAGGCTGAAACAGGCAGTTGTTGCCTTCAGCCACTTCCCGGATGCATCTCTCGACCAAAGCGCCCAATTTCATGGCGCTGGTTACACCCCCGGACGAATTCATCAGCGGTTCCCGCAATTTCTGCCGTCTCAGGCACAGCATCAATTCGCACTATCTCCCTGCTCACAGGCAGGCACTTCAAACAAACGGGCAAATTGCAAAAAAATCCGATCGAAAATAAGCGCCTGTACTCAGTACAATAACAACTCAACGCTACACGAAACTTCCGGTGCGTCGAAGGAGAAATATGACAAGCTTCGGGTTTCATATCTTTTTCCAGGTAGGGGGCACCTACAGACGCCATGCACTAACTTTCTTGCAGACAGTGGTTCGTTTTGGACGGGATTGTTTCCCGTCCGGAATGCAGTGCGATCAGGCCTGATCTCAGGCGCAAATTTTATTTTTGCAAGACGATTGCTGCGGTGATGCAGGCAGGACAGCGGCCAAACCTTATGATGTACGTGTCAGCAGATCCGCTCATCAGCCTCTAACAGCGCGCGCGCCATGAACATGAACAGAGCATGACGGCCTCAGCCACGCCACGTTCATCTACCGTTTTTATATTCTCCGGACCCCACGTCGTCAGTAATCAGTTCCCAGTTTTCAAAAATGAAATACAGACCCGAAGTAGATGGATTACGTGCGCTCGCGGTAGTGCCAGTTGTGTTTTTTCACGCTGGCTTTTCACTCTTCAAAGGCGGTTTTGTCGGCGTCGACGTCTTTTTCGTAATTTCGGGTTATCTGATTACCTCAATCCTTCTCAAGGAACTCGAAGCTGGTACGTTTTCTCTTCTGAAATTCTATGAACGCCGTGCCCGACGCATTCTACCCGCTCTGGCAGTTATGGTCGCCGCCTGCATACCGGTGGCGATTTTCCTGATGACACCGACGGAAGCAAAGAATTTTGCGCAAAGCGTCGCCGCCGTCGGCCTTTTTGCTTCGAACGTATTGTTTTGGGTCGAGAGCGGTTATTTCGATCTAGACTCGGAAGAGAAACCGCTTCTTCACACTTGGAGTCTCGCGGTAGAAGAGCAGTTTTATATCGTATTCCCGCTGCTTTTGCTGCTGTTATGGACCTATAGAAGAAAACTGCTTGTTCCCATCTTGGTGCTTTTGGCCCTGCTCAGCCTTGTGCTGTGCGAATGGGGTTCGCGAAATGCACCAAGCGCCACATTCTTTCTTGCGCCGACGCGTGCGTGGGAGCTGTTGGCCGGATCGTTCTGCGCCATGATCCTGCGACGTGGCACCACCTCCCATGATTTGCTGGCCGCATTGGGTGTCGTGATGATCGGGGTCTCCATTTTTGCCTTTGGTGAGACGACCCCATTCCCATCGGTCTATGCCCTGCTTCCGGTCGGTGGCACAGTCTTTGTAATCCTGTTTGCCGGACCGACAACAGCAACGGGAAAACTGTTGGCCAAGCCCGTCTTCGTCGGTCTCGGGCTTATCAGCTACAGCGCTTATCTTTGGCATCAACCGCTCTTTGCCTTCGCCCGTCTCTGGACGCCATGGGCCCCATCGCCAACCGTTCTCGTCTGCCTGATCATTCTGACATTCGTGATCGCGTATCTAAGCTGGCGCTTTGTTGAAACGCCGTTCCGCCGCACTTCGGGGCCGCATTCCATTGCCCGGCGGCCGGTTTTCATCCTGGCAGTCACGGTCTCATTGTTGTTTGTGGCATTCGGCGGCTGGGGACAGATGACGAAAGGCTGGCGCAACGCCTATCTGGCGCGCATGTCTGAAGCGGAAAAACGTATGCTTACCCTGACAGAGCATGCGTATAATGAACAACTCGCCAATGCACTGTCGCGCTTTGATAATGGCGACTGCGTCTTCGACATCCGCACGCTTGATGAGACCGCTCGTCAGCGTGCCACCGACTGTGCGCAGAAGTATGGTCCCGGTGTTCTCGTTCTAGGCGACAGCCACGCGATTGACCTTTACGGTGCGGTTATAACCACATCACAGGCCAACGAGCCCTTCATAGTCGGCGTTGTCTCAGGCGGGTGTCGTCCACATACGCTTTTGCCTGGTTGTGCTTACATGGAACTTGCTCAGTTCATTGAAGATCGCCCAGATGTTTTTGAATTCGCAGTCTATGAACAGGCGGGGTTTTATCTGTTGCACGGGGCCGGGTTTGATTTAGGCGGAAGACGTATGTTCGAAAGGTTGTCGCCAAATGAACCCGTACCCCGTTTCGAGCCCCACATGGGTTATGTTCAGGCCGTAAAGGAATATCTGGAACGCATCGCATCCCATATTCCGACAGTCTGGCTATCCCCCCGGATCGAGCCACATATTCAACCGATCTTTATCCGGAAGGCGGGATGTGATTACCCTTATATGCTTCGCCCCGGAACGGAAGAGGTCTTTTTGAAACTCGAAGCTACGATCGCCGAAACTCTTTCAGCATCACCGGTAGAATTCATGTCACAACACAACTTGCTCAAACTGTCTTTCCCAGAAGACTTCTTATCCTGTGATGTTCTTTTCTGGTCGGATGGTGACCACTTCAGCAACGCAGGTGAAGAACGATTTGGAAAAAGGATGCAGGTTGTTCAGAACGCACGCGCAGTGCTTGGGTTGGAGCGGAAGTGAAGCTCTTGGCGCCTGACGTTCCGTGAGCCCCTGATTCTCTTAACAATTACACCACCCATGTTCACAAAAGAGAAACAAACCAATCCATGCGACTACATTATGCCCTCATGATCACCCGAATGCCGCAAAAAAAACATAATTTCTCAAAAAGACCTTAGCAATCAAACAGAAATGATTTATCAATCTTTAACAGTAGGTGCCGTGCTAGGGGTATGCATGGACTCTGTTAGGTGGAAATAAAAGGTGGGTCCTTTAATGTTTAGAAATTTGAAAATGATGCTTGTGGGGCTTGTAGCCGCTGTCTTTATGAGCAGTTCGGCCAGCGCTCTGACACAGGTAGCTGCCGGCGGCAGTTATGACATCACATCCGATAACCTGTTTTTTGGCGCGGTTGACACAGCTGCGGGCGGCCCGGGTGTCTACTCTGTCAATTTCACTTCGCCGGTTGATCCTCTGTCCGCATCTGCGCAAGCAACCATCGGCATTCGTCTGCTGACCAACGCTTTCCCGCTGGGCCTGACCGTAAGCTGGGTCGATGCAAACAACCCCTCCAATGTATTGGCCTCGACATCTGTCCTGGGCGGTGTGACAACGACACTGAGCACAATCTTCAGCAGCCTGTCCCCAAACACCCTGAGCCAGAACCTCGTGTTTAGCTGGGCTTCTTCTGCACCAAACGTGTCCTTTGACTTTGATGTGGCTGCAGTTCCGCTGCCGGCCGGTGGTCTTCTGCTTCTTACTGCACTTGGCGGTCTGGCCCTGACCCGTCGCCGCAAGGCTGCCTGAGCAAAACACACAAATCTGACCTACATGACCAGGGGCCGCTTTGCGGTCCCTTTTCAATTGGCTTGATCAGATATTACCGCCCGATGCCTGGCGCAGCATCCAGACCATCCTCTGACATCTGAGCCGGAACAAGGTGGTGATTGCACGCAAGACCTCACCGGTTGAGGCCAATTTGTTACTGGATACAACTTTCGGGGTGTGTACGACTGCGCTTGCTGGCATGGCCAATGCACGAATAGCCCACCGCAAACGCGATGCAGCATTTGTTCCGTTCAACTGATATCCCTCTTGCGTCGTCCGTCGCCATTTAGCCTTCAGGGCCGGCCAGTCCTGCCGGGATGGATGGCTGACGCAAAACTCGTCCCGGTAAATCAGACTATAGCCCCGGGCAACGGCGCGCATGGTCCATTCCCGATCCTCGGATACGCCATTGATGAACCCACCGATCTTGTCGAATACATCCCGTCGAGTCAGCAGGTTGCCTGCCCCGGAACATCCCTGAACTTCGATGTACCGGCGGAAATTAAAGGCAAATACAGCCTCAAATGCCTCGGCCCCGCTGCGGGGTGACGGGGTTTCATCAAACACGTCAACCCGGCCTCCGATCAAATCTGCCAAATCTGCGATCTGGCGTCCGACCGTCAGCCAATCCGGCGCAGGAACACAATCCGCATCGATAAAAAACAAACGTGGCGCCGTCGTTTCCGCTACGCCACGATTGCGCGCATGGGCTGCTCCCTTTTGCGGCTCCACAAGAAAGCGCACCTCGGGGAAGGCCTGCCGGATGCCATCCAGCGAAATCGGAGAGTTGTTGTCTACAACAACGACTTCGGTTCCACCCAGGTCATTTTTCCTGAGTGCGTGCAGGCATCGTTCCAGCCTTGGAAGGTCGTTATAATGAGGTATGATTACCGCATCGACCGGAGCTTCTTCAGTACGTGCCGTACTCATTCCCGAAGGCCCCACTGATATACCGGCATTTGTTCAAAACAATTCCCATGACATTCGTGAGTTCTGCCAATTGCCGCTCGGCGATGTCGATATGATCAATGCTTGTTTCTTCCGCTGCTGCCAAAAGCAAAGCGCAGTCGACATTCTTAAGGAAACCATGGCTGTCGTCGCTGGCCATCAGTGGCGGCGTGTCAAACAGAATGACATCGGGTTTGTATTCCGCTTCGAGCTGCTCCAGAAATTCGATTGTCCGCCGGCTTTGCAGAATTTCTGCAGGGTTGCGTGTTGAAGAGAAGTTCAACCCGAAAATCACGTTGTTACCGTGGCGCAGTGCGTGCTCGTGAAACGGCACTTTTCCCTGGATGACATCGGCCATACTGTAATTTCCGGTTTGCTTCAGTATCTCTGCCAATCCCCTGCGCCGCATGTCGAAATCGATCACAATCGTGCGCAAGTCCTCCTGTCTGCTCAGGCTGAATGCCAGATTTGCAGCTGCCGTACTTTTACCGCACCCGCTATAGGGAGAGGTAAGCGCCACTCTCCGCCAGCCTTTGGACAAGGTCTGCTGCAACATCTTGGTCCGCAACATGTCATAAGGCGTTGCATCAGCACCACCGTTAAAAGACATCAGACGCTTGCGGGAGATGAGCCCTGGGTCGATCACGATCTCGGGTACAGTCAGCCAGATGTCCTCATCCGCGCTTTCCTGGGGAACATGCAGCTGTTCTTCAGTTACTGGCTGCAGTGGTTGAGGCTGTTGACGGCTATCTCGTGCCCTGCGGGCCTTCTGAATCGCCTGCTGAAGACGGTCCATTACACCCTCCTTGATTCAATCAGAACAGAAATCACTAGAACACCCCAAGCTTGTCGATCACTTTTTCAGCGAACAAATCCAGTGGCAGATAATAGGTATGCACAGCCCAAACGCCTGCAGGCACACCAACCATAATCACCAGAATGGCTACAACCCAGATAAGGCGCTGCTTCATCACCTCACCCCGAGATCGTACATATGGGATGGTCGCGATGGGCCACACGTCCAGCTTCTTGATCAGATCCTCAGGTCGGCGCGGGGCCCGCTTCAACACCTCAAGCAAAAAGATCAAAGCCAAACCCAAGGCGATACCAGTCCCTATTCCCCCGCCTGCAATTAACAGACGGTTGGGCTTGGTCGGTGTGCTGGGGACAGAAGGATGTTCAATTACCGAAATACGCTGCCCCTGAGACGTAACTTCGATCCGCTCACCAGTTGAAGCCGAGGCCAAACGGGAAACGGCTGTATTATATTGCGCCTGGATATTACTTTGGTCGCGCTGCAATTCTGCCAGCGTAATCGAATTTGCAGGAGTCAGTTCAATTGACTGGGTTACCTTTTCAAGGCTTTCCTCAGTGACAGTTCGCTGATCTTCAAGTGCGGCGATTTGTGAATCCAACTGAGCTAGTTGCAGATCAAGTGACGAGTTTCCCGTTTGTGTGGCTGTCGTAGCTGCGCTTGTACTCTGTTCAGCTGCGACAACTTCCTCCAAACGGTTGATCCGGGCACGTAAAATCTTAATCTGCGGGCTGCTTTCGGAATAAATCCCCAGCTGGTTGTCAAGCTGGTTACGCAATTGGGTTAGCTGTTGCTGGGCCTGTGTCTGCGGCTGCTGTCCAACAGTCGTGATCTGACCTGTCGTGCTGTAGATTTCCAGCAGTTTCTCTCGCTGCTTCTGCAGGGTAAAAATCTGCTGATCGGTCTGCTGAAGACTGGCTTGCAATGTCCCTTGCCGCGCCATGCGAAACTGCAGGCTGGCCGGCAGGGCGCCAGCGTTCTCGCTCTGAAACTCAAGAACCCTCGCGTCGGCCCGGTCGAGCTCGGCACCAAGGCGCTCGACTTCCTGCTCAAAGAACGCAAGGGTGTCAGATGCTCGTTCTTTACGATACTCGACATCAAGCTTTTGAATTTCAGTTAGATATTCGTTCAACACGCCGGCTACGATTGGCCCGCTTCTACCGTCGAACGTAATCGACATCAGGTTTGCCTGATTGCGACCGGAAGAAATTCGAACCCGGGTATTTGAGCGCAGCTCATGAAGTATCTCATCCGGAGTAGCCTCATCCTGGTTCGGCAACACCTTATATTTGCGCGAAATATCAAGAAGAACCGGTCGCGTGAGTAAGCGTTGTTCAACAATCTGGAGCTGTTCAAACGGAGACGTCGTAACCGTACTGGCCGCCAGATTTCCGGGAATCTGCGGCGATTCAACAATCAGACGAATTGTGGAAGAATAGGTTGGCGGCAAGGTCATTGCCACGGTGACCGAAATCACAGAGACAATCGTCGCCACAATGAGGAAATACGGAAACCGCCTCAGGAAAATGGAGAAATAGTAGCGTGCAGGACCCATCTTAGACCGTCAGCTCCTTCTCAAGTGAGTTTCCGCCAAAGAATACGCCATCATCGACCACCTGATTGACAATGGCCTCGTCGACCTTATCCGCTTCATTTGTCCAGGCATAAAGCAGGGCAAAGTCGCAGAACTGATTGACCAGGCGTGGCACACCGCGGGTCTGCTGAAAAATCACCTTGCAGGCGTCTTCTGTAAACTCGCCGCCGGACCCGCCGGCCGTTTTCATTCTGTGCCTGATATAGGCTTCGACGGACGACTCATCCATCCGTTCCAGATGAAAACTTGCGGCCACGCGCTGCGTCAGCTGGCGCATCTTGGGGTCCAGAACCATGTCGCGCAACTCAGGTTGGCCAACCAGAACAAGCTGGATCAGTTCGTCCGTGTTCGAGTTGATATTGGTCAGCATGCGGATTTCTTCCAGACCTTCGACTGTCAGGTTCTGCGCTTCGTCAAAGATCAGGACCACCCGCCGCCCTTCGGCATATTCCGCGACCAGAAAATCCTGCAGATCCCGGAACAGCTGAACATAGGGGGCGTCGTTGTTAATTGGCAGGCCCAACGCATGCAGAACCCATTGCAGCAGCTCTCCGCGGCCACCTTGCGCATTCGAGATCAGCCCAACGGTGATCGACTCTTCCATTTCACTCAGAAGATGCTGCACCAGGGTTGTTTTCCCTGCCCCGATCTCGCCTGTCAGCACTGTAATGGGTGCACAGCTCATAATACCGAATTGCAAGACAGAATAACCGCGCTTGTGCAGCGGTGACCAGTACATGAATCCGGGGTCCGGAAGCAGTGTGAAGGGCCGCCGATCGAGCCCGAAATAGTCTAGATAAAACCCGTCACTGGACGCCATTGCACCTCGGCTGCCTTCCGCCTTGTCAAACCTCGTACCGGCCCCCTGGAGATTATCCAAACTTAAACTCTGAACCACCAGAAATCCCTTACATAAAGAACACGTCACATAAACAAAAAGTACTTGGGTACTACTTTGCCACAAAATCAAGATAGCAGGCACCACTAAACTGCACACGCGATGAATTGACCTGTCGCCCCCTTCAATCAGAAACATTTCTCGCAATTGTTTCCATCTACGCCTTTGAAAAAAGCCCGTCGATGGCGCCTTGGCAATCTGGCTTGAACACGAGTCAAAAAGGCCTCCGGGAGGTCAAAGTTGGCTCCAAAAGCACAAAATTTAATCCATTGTGCCCAAGGGGGAAACAGAAACTCTTGAACTTTCAACAGATCCGTTGAGCAAAGTTTCACGATCCTGTTGGAAAACACTCGTACTAGGTCGTTCTGAGGTGTCCTTGCCAGTATTATTGTTTTGCAAGCCAAGCTGAATTTGTTAACACTTGGTTACGGGAAAGTGGCCTCGCGAATGTGCAAGCGCAGGGTCGAAGTGGTATAAAATATAAGATTTTAAGTATATGTAGTTGAGGTCGAGCGTGTTCTGTTCCTGAGTTTGGCAAGTGGTTCGTGAGTATTTGTGTGTGTTGGGGGTTTAAATAGTGACAAGTCATTCAAAAGAAGTGGCCAACGCTGGCGCGGGCTACTCTAGCATCTCTGTTATGCCGACCTCAGTTCAGTACCCGGGGTTCTACAGAGGTGTGGGAAAACGCATCTGTGATATTGCGTTTACACTGCTTGCAGCGCCGTTCGTCGTTCCGATGGTTGTGCTTCTGGCCGTATTTCTGGCCAGTCAGGGCGTAACACCGTTTTACCGGCAGGAGCGGGTTGGCAAGAACGGCAAGGTTTTCAAGCTGCTCAAACTGCGCACCATGGTGCATGACGCTGAGGCCGTGCTGAAAGAACATCTGGCAGCCGACCCCGAAGCCCGGGAAGAGTGGAATCGCAACCAGAAGCTTCGCAACGATCCACGCATCATTAAATTTGGCACATTCCTGCGCAAATCCTCAATGGATGAATTGCCGCAATTCTGGAACGTTTTTGTGGGTGAAATGTCCCTGGTCGGACCTCGCCCGATGATGGTGAACCAACAGGAACTGTATCCCGGCAAATTCTACAACGCGATGCGCCCTGGTATTTCCGGGTTTTGGCAAGTGTCCAAGCGCAACCAGTCTTCATTTGCCGAACGCGCTTATCACGACACAAACTACTGGAAAAGCATGTCGTTCGGTACAGATGTGTCAATCCTGATCCGGACTATCTCTGTCGTCCTGCGCGGCACCGGGTGTTAAACCCGGAACGCGTGGCCGGGTAAAACTGTCGGCTGCGTGCGATTTCGTAACTTTTGCGGGAGTGCAGCATTGAGCAGAGCCGGAACCTCTATCAACAAATTGCTGGCCAGCGCCCTTTTGGCCGCAGCCCTGCTATTGAGCGCGTGCGACTCGGCCGAAGAACGCGCGGAGGCGCATTTCCAGGCCGGACTGGCTCATCTGGAAGCCGGTGACGTCGAGCGCGCATTGGTCGAATTCAAAAACGTCTTCAAACTGAATGGGAAACACAAAGAGGCCCGCCTGACCTTTGCCAGGCTGGAGCGCGAGCGGGGCAATATCCGTGGTGCCTACAGCCAGTATCTGAGACTGGTAGAGCAATATCCGGACAACCTCGAAGGACAGCGCAGCCTTGCCGAGATGGCACTGGAAATTGGCAACTGGGATGATGTCAGACGTTACGGCGGCGCTGCCGCAGCACTGGCCCCGAACGATATCGAAATCAAATCCATCAACAACACGCTGACTTATACCGACGCGGTCAGAAATGGCGATGCCGCAGGCGTGGATTTCACTGTCCACACCGCCCTCAAGATGATCGAGAAACACCCCGATCTGATGACTGCGCGGCAGATCGTGATTGACCATCTGGTCCGCGACCAGGACTGGACCGGCGTCTTGAACGAGACCAGTGCGGGACTTGATATCAATCCAAAGGAGGAAAACCTTTACGGGATTCGCCTCCGCGCGCTGCGGGAACTGGACAAGCCCACTGAAATCGAAACGCTGCTCAGACAAATGGCATTTGTGTTCCCTGACGATGAAGGCGTCGAACAGTTACTCGTCCAGCATTTTATCGACCAGGGCAATCTGGATGCCGCAGAGCAGATGCTGCGCTCAGAGGTGGACCCAAAAGACACAGATTACATGCCAGCCCAGCGTCTGGTCGCGTTTTTGAACGAAAATCGCAGTATATCGGCCGCGATTACCGAATTGGATACGATCATCACGCATAACGGACCCAATACCGCACGCTTCAAAACGATACGCGCCGCATTGAAATTCCGTTCTGGCGACAAACAGACCGCAATTGCCGAGATGCACGCATTGCTTGAAGGCGCGCAACGCACCATTCAGACAAGGGAAAACGAGGTGGAATTTGCAAGAATGCTATTCCAAACTGACGACCCCGGCGCAGCAAGAACCTTGATTGAAAACGTGCTTTCAGAAGATCCCACCCAAGTTGAGGCGCTCAAGTTCAAGGCATCATGGTTGATTGAAGAAGACAATATCGGTGATGCCATTGTTCAATTGCGCGAAGCACTTCGCCAAGATCCCCGCGACCCGCAATTGATGACCCTTATGGCGCAGGCTCATGAACGCAATGGGGACAGGGAGCTGATGGGGGAAATGCTGGCCCTGGCGACGGAAGTATCGCGAAATGCGCCGGAGGAAACACTGCGCTACGCTCAGTTCTTAATAGAAGAAAATGACCCGGAAATTGCCGAGCGCATCCTGATCGCATCTCTACAGCAGACACCCGAAGAACCCGATCTTCTGTTCCTTTTGGGTGAAGTTTATCTGGGTATGAAAGACTGGGCGCGGCTGGAGGTTGTCCTGCGCTCTGTCAAGGACCTGAACACCCCCGAGGCACGGCGCCTCGCAAATGAACTCAAAGCCCACATGCTTGCAGCCCAGGCGCGCACGGAGGAACTGACTGCCTTCCTGAACGAGTTAACAGATGATCCCGAATTTGGCCTGCCAGCCGATATCGCACTTATTCGCTCGTTGCTGGCACAGGGGCAGGCCACTGCCGCCTTTGCTCGCCTTGACGAACTGCTCGCAGAAGATCCGGATTCTCTGCCGGTGCGATTGGTCAAGGCCCACGCCTTGACGGGCGAAGGCAAACGCGGCGAGGCTGAGCAACTCTATCGCGCGATCCTCGAGGACTATCCGGATACAACGCGGGCCTGGTTATCACTGCACGCACTGATCGTTGAACGCAACGAGGTTGAACTGGCCAAAAGCATTCTGACAGATGCCCTGACCAGATTGCCCGAGAACCCCGAGCTTCTCATGCTGCAGGCGGCAGATCACGAACGCTCCGGAGAGCTGGATCAGGCGATCTCGGTCTATGAAAAACTTTACCCGCTCAGCAACCGATCCTTGGTTGTGGCCAACAACCTGGCCAGCCTGTTGACAACCCATCGCAGCGATGACGAAAGCCTGCAACGCGCCAGCGTTTTGGCAAGGCGACTCCGCGGCACCCGCGTGCCTGTCTTTCAGGAAACCTATGGCTGGGTTTCTTACAGAATGGGCAATTATGACGAGGCCGTCAGCTATCTTGAACTCGCAGCGCGCGCATTCCCCGATCACCCCACAGTTCTATATCATCTGGGCAAAGCCTATGCCGCTGTCGACCGTCGAGAGGACGCCCTGCGCGCGTATCGTGCAGCACGGGCGACGGGAGTTCCCCTGAACATTTCACCTTCGCTGGAAGAAGAGATCGAACAGGTCAGTTCCGCGGACAAGCTGGGGCAATAGTGTTTCCAAAGCGGAATCCGCTGCAAATCTGCCGCATCTCGCATCCGTATGAAACGCTGCAGATTGTTTCGTTACCAATGAGTTGGCATAAAGGGGAAAAATATGAGAGATTTGAACATGCGGACAGTAATCGCTTCATTGATTGCGTTTGTCATGACTATGGTCGTGGCAAGCGGGGCTTGGGCGCAATCCTATCAGATCCAGCCGGGTGATGCTCTTCAGATCGAGGTATTGGAAGACCCCTCCCTGAACCGAACCGTTCTGGTTTTGCCAGACGGCTCCATCACCTTTCCCCTTGCCGGATCAATTCGGGCAGGAGGACTATCAACTAATGGATTAAGTTCATCCCTGGCATCGGCGCTGGCACCAAATTTCAATGCACCGCCGACCGTATTTACATCGATTGCAAGGGTCGCACCTCCTGCGTTTCCCGGATCTCTCACTCCAACCGGACCGACAATTGATGTCTTTATCATGGGTGAAGTCAACGCACCCGGAAAATATCTTGCAACCGAGGGAACAACTATTCTTCAGGTTTTGGCCCAGGCTGGCGGCCTGACCAATTTCGCGGCTCGCAAGCGCATCGAATTGCGCCGGGCTGACAGTAAAGCAGGCGCGGTAAACAAATATAAATATAACTACGATGGCTCGGGCAGTGGCATCAAAGGCAATACAGTTCTTAAGACCGGAGACGTTGTTGTGGTGCCCGCACGCCGTTTGTTCGAATAGGGGCTTATACAGGTGGGAAAATCCAAAAATAAACTATCCACCACGCTGGGGGGCGGGGTAGCTTTATTCTTTTCGCTGACGCCTGCGGTTGGACAGCAGAACCTGACGCAACAAACAACTGTACAGCAAACGGCTGCGCCATCGACGGCCACACAACGCGCCCCCAGCTTACAACTCATCTCTCAACAGGCTCAACGAAACCCTGCGCGCAGGGTTGGCCTGCCGCCCGCCGCCCGGCAAACCGGCGGCACCGGAACCGGGCTGAACATAACGTTGGATTATCTGTCATCACTCCGGCATGATGACAATCTCCGGCTAACGGACCCTTCCCTCGGATCGACCACTTGGTGGGAGAACACACTGGCCTTGGGCCTCGTCAACCAGACACCGGGATCTACTCTGACCTTCGACCTGTCGGGGCTGTATCGGATCGCCAACGAACCAATCATTGGAACAGAATCCAGCTTTTCGGACCCGTTCACTCAGCTGACATATCAACGAGACAACGCTAACAGCCAGTTTCGATTGCTTGCCGAATACCGTGAGAGAGATTTGGCCTTCAACCGGTCACTAACCGACATAAATCTGGATGGTGTCATCGATGCCTCTGATGTCATCGGCACCGTGGGCGACCAGGTCAATACACGTGGGAACCTGGACTGGCAAACTGGTTTGAATGATCCTTTGGGGTTCCGGTTCAGCTACAGCCACCGCGAACGCAGCTATACGAACACAATTAACCCGAACCTGTTCGACAATAGATCGGATGACTATGCAGCAACCGCAATACTTAGAATCTCTCCGATTCTACAGGGAAACGTGCGCGTTAGTTACATAGACTTCAATGCAGACGATGCTGTAGGCACCGACCGGAAGACGACGACAGTGTCAACTGGTGCAACATATGACATATCCCCAGTTACCACTGTCAGTGCGAATATTGGCTACACCCAGGTCGATAACACTCTACGCACGACCAATACCAATAACGTTACGGAAAATTTTGTCTGGGACTTTTCCTGGAACAAAAATCTGTCGAACGGCACGGCCAATATTTTTCTCGACCAGACATTCGGCGTGAATGGTACAAGATCCAACGCCACCTTTGGTCGAAGCTTTCAATGGGCTGGCGGGTTGTTCAGCTTCAATGCCGGATTTACCAGAGGGCCCTTTGACGAAGTTACACCAATTGGCCAGATCGACTATAGCTATCAACTGGCCAGCTCTCAAATCTCTGCAAAAATCCAGCGCCGGGTCGGTACCAGTACACAAAGCAACGAAACCCGCGAAACCGTGGCTTTTCTAGCCTATGATTACTTTATCAACCCGGTATCCGGTCTGTCTTTCAGCGTCAATTTCATCGATCAGGAAAGCGAAGGCCCGGGCCCGTCCAACCCGCGTCAGCGCGGTACTTTCGATGCCTCCTATACCCGCGCGATCACAAAGGACTGGGCGATGAACATCGGTTATCAATACGAAATGGATGACCAGAACGGATTTAAGGCGACCTCTAACTCGGTCTTCCTGACGCTTGGGCGGAGGTTCACTCTCAAACCTTAAAAAGGTAGCGCTGAACAATCCAATCCTTTCTTGCCGATTGTATCCATGTGGGATCATAAACACAGGGGCCGAGGGGGTTACAATTTCTAGGCGCCTCATATTATGCATGATGGTTTGTGATGCATCGTC
>NZ_JBXWQZ010000073.1:0-18708 GCF_059612645.1 Ruegeria sp. YKSF131
AATGTAGGTTCTAATGGGAAATCCATGGTCATTCCGGGCATGCCAATCTCAGTCATCGGCCCGTGAGTGATGGTTGCCGTTCCCGCCTCAGCATTAACGAGGTTGATCGTGCCGGTGACTACAATCGGTGGAGCAGAAGGCGTGTCGGTTTCTTCGGGTTCAACGGAATCCGTCGGCGGCGAGCCCTCTTCGCGAATTGCCACAATCGAGAACATCCCCCCTTCTCCCTCAGCCAGATCAAACTCAATTGGCATGTCGATTGGCACGGTAGTGAGATCTACTCCTACAACAGGCAAATCCATTGTCATGGCGGCCCAACCGAGCTCGGGGATCGGTCCGTGCTCAAGCGTCAATTTGCCGTCTGAAGTGACGGCGCGCGCGATTCCGGCACCAGTTCCGGCAATACCATCGTCTGGTGCAAGCTCCATCAGGCTCAGAAGCCCATCCGCACCCCGTGCGATCACGA
The DNA here is from genome assembly GCF_059612645.1 of Ruegeria sp. YKSF131. Lineage (NCBI taxonomy): Bacteria > Pseudomonadati > Pseudomonadota > Alphaproteobacteria > Rhodobacterales > Roseobacteraceae > Ruegeria > Ruegeria sp. YKSF131. The sequence continues at coordinate 467 of NZ_JBXWQZ010000073.1, forward strand.
AAGCGACTGCGTCGCCTGCACTCAAGCTGTCGAGCGAAACACCAGACCTCACCGGAAACTGCGAAGTCATTGCGGGCCAATCGAGGCTTTCGAGAACATCGTGACGAACAGTTGCCATACGATTTTGGGCATCGAGTGAAACCAGGGTGCCTGCCCCGCGTGCTGGTTCGGTATCCGTTGGTGCCATTCGGGTGAAACCGGCGCTCAAAGCACTTTCACTGTCGATTAGAAACTGTGCGGATGCGACAACTTCCTCACCAGGTTCAAGCCCTTGCAGAACTTCTGTTCGACCCCCCTCGCCGAAACTGTCTCGAAGACCTGTAGTCACCAGTCTCGGGCGAAAAGTACCATCGCCTGTTTTTAAGATGACGCGTTCCGCCGAACCGGTACGAATTAACGCCTCTGATGGAACAGTGAGAACATTTCGGCTTTCATCCGGTATAAGGCTAACACTGCCAAACATGCCCGGCCGCAGCACGCCGTCGGTGTTATCGAAACTAAGCCTTACGGGAAGAGTTCGGGTTTGCGGATCAAGCTCAGGGTAAACATAGTCGATGTCGCCTTCGAAGGTGCGACCGGGTAGGTGCTCGAACCTTGCTATCGCGCGCATATCTTCCGACAAACGTGCAATATCTCGTTCAAATACATCAACGATCAGCCATACTTCAGAAAGATCGGTTACCGAAAACGCAAGCGTGCCTGGCTGCAGGTACATGCCATCGGCGGCATTCAGAGCTATGACGACACCGTTTTGAGGTGCCTCAATTTCCACATTTCGAACCAACTCACCGCCCGCCTCAATCTCAGCAACCTGACGAGCGGACATACCGTGGCTGATCAACTTATTGCGCGCCGCGTCCAAAATCCGCGGGTCACCAGCTTCGACTGCGCGTACAAGATCGCCGGTCGCAGCTGCGATCAGTGGTGAAAAGAGTTCAAATAAAACTTGCCCCTTCTCAACGCGATCACCGACCGCTCGAACTTTCAGTTGCTCAATCCAACCTTCAACACGCGTATGAACGTGATTGGTCAGGTGTTCGTCAAAGCCGACGAAACCCACCGTCTCGATGCGAGGTTCGATATCAGTCATGCGTGCAACCGCAGTCCGCACACCAATTGCGTTGATTTCCGCAGCGCTTAGGGTGACTTCTTCAGGGTCGCCGGTAGGTTCCTGCCCAGAATAAACCGGGATCAAATCCATACCCATCGGCGATTTTCCAGGTCCAGGCTGCCGAAAATTCGGATCCATCGGTGCTACCCAATAAAGGACCTCTGGTTCGTTCGACTGGCCCTGATCAATTGGATTCAGGTACAGTCTTTCAAGAATGACACCTCCACCCAGGCCAAACGCCAAGGCAAGTACTGATAGTGCCGCATATCTTCCACGCATAATAATCTCCCGACGGTCGCATTGAATGCTGGAACCGAAACAACATGAATGCCCGCGCTTGCGGGCCTGAGGATGTCAGGAGATTTGAGGAGGACGATCGGGAGTCAGAGGTCCCTGAGACAGATGGGTTTCCGAATCCATGTTTCGGTTTTGCTGCCCGAAAGCTGTAGCCAACACAGCAACACTCACTTGGGTAGGATATTCACCAACGCAGCAGATGCCGGAATGACATTCTCCGCTGTGATTTACGTGGCTATCAGTGTGGATTTGGCCAGTCGTCGGATGCAAACCGCTATGGTCGTGTTTGAAGTCTGATGACTTTGCAGCCATTGAAACGCCGTGAGGCTCAGAGGTGCTACTGTTTTTGACGTCACTGCTCGCGACCACAACAGTGCCGACGAAGGTCATCGCCAAGCAGACGCATGTCAGAAACGTCATTCGCAACACTGAGAAAAACTTCCACTTCATCCCGTGCAGTTAGGACGAACGTAACGAGTGTTCAAGCCAGTCGGAGGAAAAAACAGGTGAGTTGGTGCGCTGTATCGAAATGAAGCGGATTCCCGCGAATACACGTAACAAACTGCCAAAATCGGAGGCAGTTCATACGATGAGCGCATCTAAGTTTGGCCGAGGTTCTTCAGGATCGGGCAGTCAGGGCGGTGGTCGCCAGCACATTCGTCGATCAGATGAGACAGTGTAGCATGCATGGCCTTCAGGTCCGCGATCTTGGCATCTATCTCTTTTAGGTTCTGTTTGGCGATATCCTTCACGTCCGCGCTTGCGCGTTCTTTGTCCTCGTACAACGCCAGTAGTGAACGGCAATCCTCAATGGTAAAGCCCAAGGAACGGGCCCGCCCGATGAAGGCCAGTTTGTGCAGTTCCTTTTCGTCGAAATGTCGATACCCGTTCAGACTGCGCCTGGGTTTGATGAATCCGATATCCTCGTAATAGCGGATGGTTTTGGCAGGCAGACCCGAACGTTCTGCTACATCTCCGATATTCACAGCGGTTCTCCTTTTCTATTCAGCAGGCGCTGATCGCAGCGCCTGCTCTTCATTCTGCGAGATCTGTTCTCGCCCAACTTTGATCGGCTTAACCCAGCGCAACCGCAGCGCGTTGGTCAGGACAAATACACTGGACAGCGCCATGGCACCTGCAGCCAGAACCGGCGACAGCAACGGGCCGCCAAACGGATAGAGCACCCCCGCTGCAACCGGTATGAGCAGCGTGTTGTAGCTGAAAGCCCAGAACAGGTTTTGTCGGATGTTACGCATGGTGCGCTGACTAATATCGAAGGCGTTGACCACGCCTGTCAGGTCGCCTGACATCAGAACGACGTCGGCCGCCTCGATGGCGATGTCAGTGCCTGTCCCGATCGCAATTCCTACGTCAGCCGCCGCCAGAGCGGGGGCATCATTGATGCCATCACCCACAAAGGCCAGTTTTCCGCCATTTGAGCGCAGATCTTGCAACGCGGATACTTTACCTTCGGGCAGAACCTCGGCCACGACATGATCGATGCCAAGCTGCGCCGCGATGGATTTGGCTGTAGCGGTATTGTCGCCGGTAATCATCGCTACTTTCAGCCCCAGTCCGTGCAAAGCTTCAATTGCGTCTGGCGTTGTGGTCTTGATTGGGTCCGCCACGGCGATGACGGCTGCGATAACTCCGTCTACGGAGGCATAAAGTGGAGTCTTTCCGTTGATTGCGAGTTCAGCGCCCCGATCAGACAACGCGCCCATTTCAACCCCTTCGCGACTCATCAGGCGGTCGGCCCCGATCAAGATTGTATGGCCTTCGACCGAGGCGCTTACCCCGTAACCGGTGATCGACGTGAAGTCTTCTGGCTTCGAAAGCTCCAGACCACGGGTTTCAGCCGCGCGCACGATGGCCGTGGCGATCGGATGTTCGGATGTGACCTCAACGGCAGCAACAAGGCGCAGAACCTCATCCTCGGCCAATCCTTCGGCCACAATAAGGTCGGTCAGCTCCGGGCGCCCTTCGGTCAAGGTCCCTGTCTTGTCTACCGCAACAACAGTGGTTTCCTGCAGCATTTGCAAGGCGTCGCCCTTTCGGAAAAGGACACCCATCTCGGCCGCACGGCCGGTGCCGACCATGATTGAGGTGGGTGTGGCCAACCCCATGGCGCAGGGGCAAGCAATGATCAGTACCGCAACCCCGGCTACCAACGCCAGGCTGAGCGCGGGATCGGGTCCGAACAACATCCAAACCAGCACAGTCACAACGGCCACAGCGATCACTACCGGCACGAACCACAGCGTGATGCGATCGACCAGGCCTTGAATCGGAAGCTTGGCCCCCTGGGCTTGTTCGACCATTTGAATGATCTGGGCCAACATAGTGTCTGCGCCGACCTTTTCAGCCCGGTACGTCAATGCGCCCGCGCCATTGACTGTTCCGCCGACCACAGTTGCGCCCTCGGTCTTTTCGGCAGGAACCGGCTCGCCGGTGATCATGCTTTCATCGACATATGACGCGCCGGTCACTACGGCACCATCCACCGCGATTTTTTCGCCCGGTCGAACGTGCACAATATCCCCTACAACGATCTGCTCGATCGGTAGCTCGACAACCGATCCGTCGCGCTCAACTCGCGCTGTTTTTGCCTGCAGACCGACCAATTTTCGGATCGCTTCACCAGTTCGCCCCTTGGCGCGCGCCTCGAGGAACCGCCCCAGCAATATGAGAACCACGATCACCGCTGCGGCCTCGTAGTAGACGTTTGCGGTGCCGGCGGGAAGAACACCCGGCGCAAAGGTGGAAACAAGCGAGAACCCATAGGCCGCCGAAGTGCCCAGGGACACCAGAGAGTTCATGTCCGGCGCGCCTTTGAACAAGGAAGGGAAGCCCTTGGTGTAGAACTGCAAACCTGGCCCAAAAAGAACGATCGTGGTCAGAAGGAATTGCAGGTAATAGCTGTTCTGGATGCCGATCGTGCTCGCTATCAGGTGGTGCATGCCCGGAATAACATGCGAGCCCATTTCAAGGATAAAGACCGGCAAAGCGAGCAAGGCGGCAAAGCTTGTTCGCCGGGCCAATTGGCGAATCTCTTTGGCTTTGCGGTCTTGTGGTTCGGTCTGCGTCGCGGATCGCAGGCTCGCCGGATAGCCAGCAGATGCCGCAAGCGCCGCGATGGCTTCGGGTGTTGTGACTCCCTCAGCATAACGTACAGTTGCACTTTCGGTGGCCAGATTGACCGACGCGGACAAGACGCCATCATCTGCTTGCAATGCCCGCTCAACGCGCCCCACGCACGATGCGCAGGACATGTTCTGAATATCCAGCGTTACCTCTTCCGTCCGTGCCGGATATCCGGCGCTGTTTAACGCATCAGCAATGGCCGCTTTATCGGCTGGATCGCGGAAATCGACCTGAACGCTTTCGCTGGCGAGATTAACCGAAGCGGCATCTACCCCTGGCACATCTTTCAACGCGCGCTCGACGCGCCCTACGCAAGAAGCGCAGCTCATACCCTGAACTTGAAACCGTGCATGTGAAATTTCAGTCATATTGTCACCACCAATGTTCTGCTGACGGGAAACATAAGGGTTCCAGCAAGTGGAAGGTCAAGGGATGGGGCTGACTTTCTTTGCCACTAATTTTGACGATCCAATAATCACGACTTGACCTTCCTGTGCTGGAATACTTTAGCCGGGACGACGGAACACAGGAGCAAACATCCATGACGACCCTAAATATCCCGGATATGAGCTGCGGGCACTGCAAGTCAGCTATCGAAAAAGCCGTTGCCACGGTGGATTCCTCCGCACAGTTGGACTTTGACATGGAAAACCGCAGGGTACGTGTCTTAAGCACCAATTCACTTGATCATATCCTTGCAGCGCTGAAGTCCGAGGGATACGAAGCCACGATCGCATGAGACACTTAGGGGCGCATTCTGTCGCCGCCTTGGTTTTATCTTGCGTCTCTGACTGCCTCGATTAGCCGGGTCATTTCATCTTCGGCGATCAGCCCCGGGGCAAGAGCATCTCCAATCACAAACGAGGGGGTGCCACTGAAGCCAAGCTGTCGGGCCAATTCCATGGACACCTGAATATGTGCGTCGACTTCCGGCGCCTCCATATCTGCGCGCAATTGATCCTCGTCCAGGCCGAGTTCACGGACAACTTTCAGTACACTGGCCTCAGTGGCACGACCGTTCAGAGCCATAAGCGCCCAATGAAATTCTTCATATTTTCCCTGATTACGTGAGGCAAGCGCGGCGCGTGCCGCGAAGTCGGAACCTTCTCCGAGTATGGGCCATTCTCGATAGACAACTCGTACATCGGAATCGCCTGCGATTACGTTTTTCACGACCGGGGCAGCGCGTTTGCAATATGGGCAGTTGTAGTCAAAAAACTCGACCACGGTTACATCGCCTTCCGGGTTTCCGATGACAGGCGCATTCGGATCCTGTTCCAGCAATTCACGCTGATTTTCCAAGACGCTTCCAATTGCTTCGGCTTTTGCCTGATCCTCGCGCTGTTGAAGCAGTTGAATCGCCTGCATGATGATCTCAGGGTTTTCCAAAATGGCTTCGAGAGCCAGCCGTTTTACATCGGAGTCAGACAGCTCGTCGGCGCGTGCCATAGGAATGCCAATCGACATGGCGATAGCGACTAAGCCTGCAAGTATTCGTTTCACATCAGTTTCCTTCCGTTTGTTCTGCTTCGGTGCGTTGCTCTTGCAGCTTGCGTTCCCGATCCGGCCAACTCTCCTTGATGAAGGCGAGGATGTCCCAGATATCCTGATCCGACAGAGTGTCCCCGAAGCCTGGCATGCCGCTTTTGACGTCAGCGACACCCATCTGTTTCAAAGTTTGGTCCCCGCCAAACTTTGTATAGTCGAACAACAGCTTGTCGCCGTGATGCCAGGTGTGCCCGGTTCGGTCATGCGGGGGCGCCCGCAAGACGCCATCCGGATCAGGTGTTTGCCAATCCGGCTGACCCTCCAAATCTGCCCCGTGGCATGACGCGCAGTTTTCGGCGTACAAAACTGCACCACGTGCCGAATCCGCCGATGAACTGTTCTGCGCACGCCCACCCAGGCCCCAGCCAGCGACCGCGACAATGATCACCACAGCAGCCAGTGACACCCATTTCGCCGCGCTCTTGTTCATCACGCCACGCTCAGCCAGGTCTTCATACCAGCGGCCTGATGCGACAGCATGTGGCAATGAAACAGCCAGTCCCCCGGGTTATCCGCAACGAACGCAATCTCCCGCGTTTCTATCCGGTCAACCAGGATTGTGTCCCGCAGCGGCCCCAGGCTGCCGTTCGGCAGAACTTCCTGAAAGTGCGTCCCGTGCAAGTGCATAGCGTGCGGAAAGACGGTGTCGTTCTGCATCTGAATCCGGACTATGTCGCCACGCGAAACGGCAGCAAGTGGGTTTTCAGGTAACCCGGCGACACCGTTGAATGTCCAGATCTGCCCTTCCTGGACCAATTCATTGGTGCTCATGACCCGGCCGTTAAAAGTGCCTTGACGCAGTCCGCCCATCGCCCCGCCTTCCATCACCAATGGAACTGTCAAAGCGTCAGAAACATCTTCGAGAAAAGAAGCAGGGTTGGGTGGCAGGGCTGCGATCACACCGCGGTTAGCAGATGTGCCGCTTCCCGAAACCGGAATCTCAGCGATGACAAACGATTCATCGCGTTCGTGAAGAGTTATTTGAACGGATTCGTTCGATTCCGCTGTGACATCAACAATTAAGTCTGCTCGCTGTGCAGGCCCGAAAACAAGGGTTTCAAAATCCTCTGGCTGCCTTACAGGCATGCCATCATAAGCGACCAGTTTCCCGTTTGCGCCACCTACTGAGACATACATGATCCGATCAGTTGCCACGTTGACCATTCGAATTCGCAAACGCTGGTTCGTCAAAACTTCGGTCATGGGCGATATACGTGCGTGAACGTAGTTACCCATGCGACCTGCATGGGTCCAATCATGCATTGCACCAAAATCATCTACTATTTGAGCGTCCTTACCCAACCGCCAATCATCCAGAAGGATCGTGATGTCATGGTCCGTGTCCGGCGGGTCCGTTTCGTCGACGATGAACGCGCCGTAAAGGCCCCTGGCCACTTGTTCCGTTGACTGGTTGTGAGAGTGATACCAGAAGGTCCCCGCGTCCTTCAGAGGCAAGTCATACTGAAATTCGCCGCCGGTTGGTACAGCCTCCTGCGTAAGGCCCGGCACCCCGTCCATATTGTTCGGAACCCGCAATCCGTGCCAATGGATTGCCGTAGGCTGAGGCAGTGAGTTCAGGAGTGTCCGGCGAACCGTTTCGCCCTGCCTGGCACGAATTTCGGGGCCCGGAACACCGCCATCATATCCCCATATCTCGGTTTCAGGATAGCTGTCGGGGGCAACACGTGCCAATCCTGAACGCGCCTCGATTATTCGGGGGGCGGTAGCCGCCCTCCCGATAGTCGGCACTGCGATTAGTGCCGACGTGCCTGCAACGAATTGCCTGCGATTGAGCTTCATGAGGACTTCCCTCCAAAGAAAATTTGATCTCTCACTCGATTATCCCCCGTCGTGCACATCCAGCAGATAGGTCGCCATTGCCTTCCGGTCTTCGTCTGTCAGAAAGCTGGTGCCATAGTTTACGACCTCTCCCATGGCGCCGCCGAAGACATCGCCATCAGGCATGACGCCGGTGCGCAACGCGTAGGCCAAATCATCTACCGTCCAACCACGCTTTTGCAGGGTCTCAAAGTCGATGGCCGGTGCCTTGTCACCGCCCGGCAGGGAGTCACTTCCTTTGAAGTGTTCCGTGTCCGAATTTCTTGCGCCAGCCAGGTTCCTCCCGGTGTGGCAGGCCGCACAATGCGTAGCACCTTCGACCAGTAGCCGACCCCGGTTCCACACTTCGTCATTGCCCGGCACGGGATCAGTACGGGGTGGTTCCAGAAAAGCCGCGCGCCACAGCTTCAGGCCCCATCTCTGATTGAAGGGGAACGCCATTTCCTGCTCTTTTGACGGTTCCGCTACCGGTGCAACCGTTTGCCAGGCGGCCCAGAGATCGGCGATATCCTGATCCGTGAAATTGGCATAGAACGGATAAGGAAAGGCCGGGTAGTAGGGTTGTCCGCCGGGTGACACGCCTTGACGCACAGCGCGAGCAAACTCCTCGATTGTCCAGTCACCGATCCCGTGATCGGGATCTGTGGTCAGGTTCGGTGAAAAGAGCGTGCCGAACGGGGTATCCAACTCCACCCCACCGGCCAAGGGCGCGCCCCCTTTGGCAAAATCTGTGTGGCAAGCGATACAGCCACTTGCCCTTGCCAGATAAGCCCCGCGGTTAACGTCACCCTGAATGTCGAGAGCTTGTAAGGGCTGGCCAATTGGCCAAGCCATCACGGCAACAAGTCCCGCTGACGCCGTTACGGCGGCAGCAAGGCCCAATCGGAATATCGGTCTCATGACGCATTCCTATTCCGACCGAAACTGCGTGTGACATGCCGAGCATGTCTGGCTCAGCATCATGAACACACCATCTGCCGGCATTTCAGAAAGTTGTGCCTGGTTTGGACTGCCGCCCATCATTCCGGCACCCATCATGGATGCGCCGCCCATCATGCCCGAACCATGGCCCGACCCGGACATCATCAACCCGTTGTCCGCCGCAAGCACAAGGCCTTCAGAGTAGGTTTCCAACTGCCTGGCTAACTCTGCAAATGAACCCCAATCCTGCCAGATCTCCGATTTGGCCTCCGAGGGTTTGCCATCAGATCCCTCTGGAAACAGCTTTGTCATGCTCTCGCCAGCGTGACGCCCGATTTTCTTGGCCTCGCTTCGTACCGTTTGCGCATTGTAGGGCGTTTTCCCCTGCATCATCGGCGTAAGGATCTTCATGCTGTCCTTCATCGCGGACATACCATCCATGCGTTCTTTGACGATGCCGGTTGCGCCACCATGCGCCAGGGCGGCGGCTGCGAACAGAGAAACCAGGGCAACGCCTGTGGTCAATTTTAGAATGTTCATTGTTTTGTCCTTGTCGTCTGCTTCGACGCGCCCAAGTTGAGCGCAATTCGACTGGTCAGATCAGGACACGCGGCGGCGGTGGGTCAAACGCCGCGATACCGAGAACCCGGTATTGGGCTCGAGGGATCGAGTATCTTTGTTCAGTATCTTGGGGGCCAGGCGGTGGTGGACCCATCGAAAATAGACCAACAGCGTTGCAAATCGTTCCGCCATGACAATGTCCGGGATGACCCTGCTTGACATGCTCAACGTCCGCTGAGTCCGTTTGGTCAATCACGTGCTGTGAACCACTGCCATGTGCATGAGCAGAATCGGCCGTCACAAGCAGCCCGCCAATGGTCAGCACCATTGACAGTATGATGTAACGAATTGCACTGCTCATTCGGCTCGTCACCTTCAGAAAATCCCGTTTTCCTGCTGCAGCTCTCTGATATACGCCACGATGCCTTTCACATCCGCACGGGTCAAGCCATCGACCGGCGGCATATTGCCGAACTTCCAATGGTGTGCCCGAACTCCATTCTGGACTGCCACATAAAATGACTCGTCGGAATGGTGGCTTGGTTCATAGATTTTATGCACCAAAGGTGGTGCAAGGCCTTCCAGACCCGTTGCATTCGCGCCATGGCACGCCGAGCATTTGGCGTCGAATGCCACTTTGCCGACGGCCGCAAATTCGGTTAGCTGTTCCGGCAGATTGACGTTTTCGATTGGGTCTCCTGGCTCCAGTGCTGACGTATCGGGCGGCGTCATCGAGTGACCTGTTGGTTGCTGATTTAAGTTGTAGACGAACGCGGCGGCGCCTGCGATCACTACTCCGCCGATCAAGAGTGTAAGTTTATCCATCTCTGTTCTTCACATGATTGTCAGTTCTTAGGTTCAACGCGCGCAAAATAAATCGGCCTGACCAAGGTCAGATCAGTTTTACCTGAGTGCCCACAGTGGCCAGTTCGAACAATTCCGCAATCTGCTCGTTGTACAAGCCAATGCAGCCGTTGGAGGATCTTCTCCCGATCTTGCGCGTGTCGTTGGTGCCGTGGATGCGGTAGTATTGCCAGCTCAAATAGAGCGCATGTGTCCCCAGAGGATTCTCAGGACCCGGGCCTACATAGTCAGGCCATGCTGGATTGCGCTCTTTCATTGCCGGCGTTGGTCGCCAAGATGGCCCTTCGACCTTGCGAATAACCGTGGTGTAACCCAGCCTTGTAAGGTCTTCCGTGAGCGGTACACTGGTCGGATACATCCGGTAAACGCTTTCGTCTTCTGACCAATATTGCATGACCTTGGACTGTGTATCGGACAGGATTACCCCGTTTTTTAAGGTATCAAAGTGGTCCTGCCATTTAGCAACGCGGAATGAGGAAACATTGCGGCGCGTCCCCTCAGTTGCCGTTGATTGGGCCCAAACGGCAGGTGCTGGAAAAAGCGTCGTCGCAGCTAACGCGGCAATCACTTCACGTCGCGTAACAACCTTTCTTTCTTTGCTCCGTTTCATGCCTGCCATCCCAAAGTTTATTCTTTTTTTCCGACTCAAATAGCTCGTATGCCCGGTTCCTGCGCTGGAAGGTCAACACGCAAATGACATTTCATATGGGATGCCTCGTCTGAATTGTTGTTGCCGTCGGCGCAGGAATATTTCCTTGGAAGGCGGACCCAAATCATCAAGTCATTGTGGAAAAGCAGTTTTTCTTGGACGTAATTCCAGGCTGCTTTAAGCAAAACCTGACTTTCTTGAATCAACCGAGCACAAAAAAGCAACGCTAACAATTGCTTAGTTCTTGGTGAATTGATGTGATCACCCGTCGATGCGAGGGTATCAGGTACTACAAATGACAAACACAGTGGACTAAACACCATGTGCTTCAAGAAAGCTTTCCAAGCACTGGCCGCACTTATGCTCGTCGGCGCCTGCACCGAAACAACGTCGATATCTGCAGAAAGCGAGCCCGGAACGCTTTCCCGAGTTCCTGACGCCGTTGCCCAGATCGCTGCTCCGGGCCAGGACCTGAACGCCGTTAAAATCATGCCCGAGGACGGTTGCTATTGGTATCGCTACGTGGGGCCGGTTGAAACAACCTACCTGCCACTCAGGACTATTGAAGGGCGCCCAATCTGTACGCGCGCCTGACAAGCGCCTATCAGCTGGTCGCGGTCAGAAGGCGCTCGGGAGGGTAGAGATGAGCCGTGGACCCTGGCCTGACACGATCATAAAGCCCGATGATATGTGGCATCGCCATCCTTACGCAGCCAGAACTTGCGCGACCTCCGATAGATCTTGGATAAGGCGTTCCGTGAATTCGCAGGTATGTGTCGCGACCACCTTCGAACAGATAAAACGCCCTTGATCCCAATGGGTTTGTCGGCCCACCGGGCACACCATCTGCGAATTGCGCATATTCATCAGGGTCGCGTTCAATCATTTCGGCTGTAGGAGTCCAACGCGGCCATTTGGCCTTTCGCTTGATTGTGTAGACACCGGGCTCGTAAAGATTGCCTCGGGCAATGGCTACGCCGTAACGCATTGCTGTGCCACCGTCTTCGATGAAATACAGATATCGTGCCACCGCGTCGACATGAATGTCACCCGGAATAAGTGGTCGATTGGTTTGCACACGCTGAGGCAGGAAACGTGGGTGTAACCCCCAGGGATTGGATGTTGCGGGATCAAAATTGGCTGGCGTTACTTGCGCATCCCACTCCGACCATTGCGAGGCAGCCGCCGACGTCACTCCAAGAACCGGCTGAGAGAAAATGGCGAGCGAGGCTGCAACAAAATGTCGTCTGGTCAGCATTTATAGCCCTCCTGTTGCCTGGTTAGGGCCTGGAGTTAGTATCCAGGGGATTAGACAATCCGCGACGGGGGAAGATTTGTCCATTCAATTGTTCGTTCGATACCGCTACGATCCACCCGCGAGTTTTCAAGGCATAAAGTGACTTAGGCAGCTTCGTGTTTAACCTGAACCTTCACCAAGCCTCGGGACGACAATGCCTGCTATGTTATATCCCCTGAAATCTTCCAGGTTCGGACCGCGTCTATGTACCGAGTAACGCCCTGGGAATTGCAGAACTGGTTTGTCTGCTTCAAATTCGCTTCGCGCCAAATCAGCTTGACCTTCCATCGCGGGAAGGCGCTACCAGAGGTCTCCAATCCCAATTTTGGAGCTGAACGTGAAAGAAAAGCAGACCGCAGACGCGCCGCAAGCGGCAACACCGGTTACCGGTGGCAAGATCATGAAATGGGGCATGATGTCTTGTTGCATTGTCATGGTGACGCCGATCGCTCTCTACTTTATCGCCGGCGGAATGGTTGGCGGGCTTTCTGACTCTTTGAGTCTGTTCGCACCGTTGATCCTGTGCGTTGGAGCACATTTCTTGTTGCACAAGGCGATGGGAAAATCCTGCCATTCGACCAACTCGGAATCGGATCGGCCGAAGGCAACCGACGTCCCCGTGGGGCCGAACACGGTACCCCGGCAATAATCTTCAATCATGAAGTTTCGGTACTCAAGGTCGATCGCCGTGTCGCTGGCCGCTCTTTCGCTGGCGGCTTGCGCACCACGCCCTAAACTATGCCCGCTGCAACCGCCGCAGCCTGAATACGCCCTGCCCCAAGGTTGCCGGGTTCAATGGGAGGGCGCGGATGGCGGGGCCTATTTCATCTGCGAAGACGGGCGCGAAGGTTTCGTGAGCTGATCGTGGGGATGTGACATTCCGGCTCGTTGACCCTCCAGCGCTGGAATCTGGCAGAGACGGGTGCAAAACAACCGATGGCAACGCGCAATGGCAAGAACACTCCTAAATTTATGTATTATGATCTTGGGGTTAATCTTTGGCCAGACTTCCGCCGGGACAAGCCTTGCAGCTACATCCCAAGCGTATGAATCAGAGCCCCTGGTCGCACACATAATTACCGCGCAGGACGGGATCGCGCCTGACGTCAAGACGATCACTGCAGGACTGCATCTGAAACTGGGCGAAGATTGGAAAACCTACTGGAAGTCGCCTGGTGAGGTGGGAATTCCGCCCAAGATCACTTGGAACGGCTCGCAAAACGTCAGCGACGTACAGTTTCACTGGCCCGCGCCGATCCGTTTTCGCGCCTTCGGGATCGAGAATTTCGGGTACAAGGACGAAGTGGTCTTTCCGCTGACCGTCACACTCGAGAACCCCGGAGCGCCAGTTGACTTGAAGGCCGCTGTGACAACGCTGATCTGTTCCGATATCTGTGTGCCGGTCGAGTTTTCGCTGGACTTGTCGCTGACTCAGGGAACGGGTCGGGATCAGGACTCGGCCCGGCTTATAAATGCCTTTCTGTCGCGGGTGCCAACCACGGGAAACACAAGCGGAATGAAGTCCGATGCCGCGACCCTGGATACCGTGTCCGAGATGCTGACGCTGAATTTCACCAGCGACCTGCCCTTTGATGCGCCTGATGTCTTTCCCGACATGGGACGTGATACCGCGTTTGGTGCACCCGACATCCGGCTCGCTGGCGACAGGCGTCAGCTATGGGTGCAGTTCCCGGTCCTCGCTCTGGCACAGGACCCCCCCTCCTTGTCCGTCACGGTTACCGACACCAACCGCGTGGCCGAGTTTTCGCCCCGTACCGACTCTCCCCCTACCCCGCCACCATATGAGATCGCGGCCGCCGAAACTTCAGCCAGCGCGCTGGTCTGGATCATTTTGCTGGCGGTGGGTGGCGGGTTGATTCTGAATGTCATGCCCTGCGTACTGCCAGTGCTTTCGATCAAGCTTTCCTCGGCGGTAAAGGCTCGCGACCGCTCTGCGGCTCAGATTCGCGCCGGGTTCCTGGCTTCGGCAGCCGGAATCCTGACATTCATGTGGCTGTTGGCGGCTATCACCATTGCGGCGCGGTCGCTGGGCTATTCCGTCGGCTGGGGCATCCAGTTCCAGAATCCGCTTTTCCTTGCGGTGATGATCGTGGTGCTGGCGGTTTTTGCAGCCAGCCTCGCGGGCCTGTTCGAGATCACGCTGCCGCAGTCGCTGAACACCCGGCTGGCCCATGTCGAAAAGGGCCGCGTGTCGCTGGTCGGGGATTTCCTGACCGGAACTTTTTCAGCAGTTCTGGCGACGCCCTGCTCGGCCCCCTTCCTCGGCACGGCGGTGGCCTTTGCCTTGACCGGCCGACCGGTGGATATCGTGGCGATCTTCACCGCAATGGGGGTCGGGCTGGCCATTCCTTACTTGCTGGTTGCAGTGCACCCGAAACTCACCACCGCTCTGCCTAAACCGGGGCGTTGGATGGTGGGATTAAAATGGGCCCTGTCGGCGGCACTGCTAACCACGATCGGCTGGTTGGTCTGGGTGATGATCGGGGTGGCCGGAGACACTGCTGCAACTGCTACCGTGCTGGCTGCAACTGTTCTGGTCCTATTGATCTGGAAAAGTACGACGATGCCACCCGTTTTGCGCTGGACAGCCCTGTTGCTGACGCTGACCGCAGCGTTTGCCGCACCGGTTGCGATTGCCGGCAAAGACCGGTCCAGGCTGCTTGAGGCAGCCGGAGAGATTCCATGGATTACCTTCAGCCGCTCCGAAATCGCCCGCCTTGTGTCGCGCGGCGAGGTGGTTTTCGTCGATGTCACAGCCGACTGGTGTCTGACCTGCAAGGCCAACAAAGCGCTGGTGCTGGAACGCGGCGAGGTTCTGGCAACACTGCAATCGGACAAAGCAATTCCGATGCAGGCCGACTGGACCCGCCCCGACGATGTGATCGCCCGTTTCCTTGACGACAATGGACGGTTCGGGATCCCCTTCAACATCGTCTACGGCCCGTCGGCCCCCGAAGGCATCGCCCTGCCAGAGATATTGACCACGAACGCCATTCTCGACGCGATGGAACAGGCCGCGCCGATTGCGGGCGGAGCCGTGGAAAGCGGATCCTGACCCCGGAGTTCACATATCCCGGACGCGGTTGCTCTGCTGCGCTAAACGCATGGTCTCGTGCTCTTCCATATCCAGTAGCGCCTGAAGGAGTTCGCGTGCATCGGGTATCTCGGCACGCCCGTGCAAATACCGATATAAGTCGATCACCTGATTGTGAAGATCGAAGACCGCTTCGCAGATCTCATCGACGCTCATCTGTGCGAACGGCCTGTCGCAGGCGCGATGTGGGTCGATCGGCTCATTGCCCAAATAGTCATATACCCAGGTGTTGAGCGCTTTGGGATCGGCTCGTTTCACGAAACCATCGACGATTTTCTCCAGAGCAGCCTCATGATCGGCGAAGTAGGTAAGCAACATCCTGGCCAACTCCTGCTCTGACTGTGTCGAACAGTGGGCCAAACATTCGGCGAGCCAATGATGCATTTCCCGCGTCCAGACAATTAGATCAGAAAACGTTTCAACTTTCATGGTCTCAACCTCCTAAAGATCGGCATGCGATAGCCTAAACCGGAATTTTCCAGATGGCTCACTGGGCATCAGCGCGAAGTCGGCGCCGGCCCGATCCACGCCGGGCTGCGGGAATCAACCCCCCAGTTCCAGCAATGCCCGGTCGATTGCCACCTTGCGCGGATCCCCCTGCGGCAGGTCATCCGCCAGATCCCTTGCCCTGCCATAGGCGTTCCGGGCGCCGTCGGTCTCGCCCAGCACCGAATAGGCGTTGCCCAGCCGCATCCAGCCGTCCAGATCGCCTGGGTTTTCCTGCATCCGGCTCGCAAGCCGTTCTACCATCGAGCGGATGAAGGCCTGCCGGTCTTCGTCTGACATCTCCTCGGCCGCCGCCACCTGATCGGCAGTTGGGCCGGGCATGGAAGGGGCAAAAGCCGCCAGATTCACCGGAGCCCGTCCGATCGACGGGGCGATGCGGTTAAGCTGGGCCACAAAACTCTCCATCCATGGCCGGAACTCCTCTTCGGCGTCCATCCGCGTCTTCAGTAGGTCATAGGCCTTATCAGGCGATCCAGCCTGCTCCAGACCAACGGCTTTGTAGAATGTCGCTGCTGGGTTCGATGGGTCCAGTTCCAAGGCTCGTTCAAACGCCCGATCGGCCTTGGGCGTAACGACACCGTCATCGGCATAGACCAACGCCTCGCCATATTGCGACACCAGCGCTGAATTCGCATTGGGTCGGTCCAGCAACCCCTCGAACGCGTCTGCGGCATCTCCAAAGCGTCCCATCCGCATATAGGTCTGAGCCAACAACACCCATCCCTCGGTTGGCCCGCCGGTTTCATCCGCCTCAAGCCGCGACTTCAGGTGCACGGCAAGGTCGGCGATTTCACGGGCTTCGGCCTGCTCCCCCTCGCGTTGGGCAAATGGCTGGCTCGGGATGTAGGGACTACCCAGTTGCCAATAAAGACCGGCTCCGAGCGCTGGAACTACCAGCGCGGCAAGTAAAATCAGCGCACGCCCGGAATGGCCCATTATCGCTTTGTCGTCCGATTGCCGGTCAATCGCCTTCAGGCGACGTTCTATCTCGGCTCTGGCGGCCTTGGCCTCTTCGGCTGAGATAATTCCTCGTTCCAGGTCCTTCTCCACTTCGCCGATCTGGTCGGAAAAGATGGCAGAGGCGCTTTCGCGTCTCGACAAGTCCGAGGTCTTGCGCCCCAGGCCGGAGAGGGCGAGCGTCAGAAACACCGCCACGGCCATGAATGAAAAGATAATCCAGATCATGCGTGCGGCTCCGTGAGTGAATGGTTTTCGGGATTCCGTTCTTCGCTCGCGCCGCGTTCCGTCTCTTGTTTTCGCGACTTCCGATATCGGCGCGCATTTTGGGTCAATACCGCTGCAGTCGCGATACCACCCAGCCCCAGGATGACGATAGGCGCAACCCACAGAATGTAAGTTGATGGCTTCCATGGCGGGTTGAACAGAACATAGTCGCCATAACGCGCAACCAGAAAGTCCATAACCTGCTGGTCCGTGTCGCCTGCCACCAGCCGTTCGCGCACAAGCAGACGAAGGTCGCGCGCCACGCCAGCGTTAGAACTGTCGATGTCTTGGTTCTGGCACACCACGCATCGCACCTGTTTCGAAATCGCCCGGGCCCGCTCTTCCAATACCGGATCTGCAAGTATCTCGTCGGGCTCAACCGCGAATGCCGGCTGCGACACCAGCATCGCCAGAGTGACCGCGGTAATTACAATGCGACGTATCATGACGCCTCTCCTCCGGCCGCCCGCGCCTGATCCAGCGCGGTGCGCATCTTTGAAATTGCCTCGCCGCCCAGCACCGGGCCGACAAAACGGAATACGACCTTGCCCGCGCCATCAATCACAAAGGTCTCCGGCACGCCGGAAATCCCCCATTCGATCCCGGCTCGGCCGTCCAGGTCGGAACCGATGCGCTCATAAGGGTTGCCCAGATCGTCGAGCCATTTCCGCGCGTCCTGCGGCTTGTCTTTGTAGTTAATGCCCATCAGGCGAATGCCCTCATCGCGTACCATACGCGTCAGCACCGCATGTTCGGCCCGGCAGGGCACGCACCAGGACGCAAACACGTTGACCACGATCGGAGCTGACCCGTCATTTTCCACCAGATCGGTACTGGACAGCCCGTGGGTATCCAGCCCTTCGACCGGCGGCAAGTCGAACTCAGGCACCGGCTGCGAGATCAATACAGACGGGATTTCGTTTGGATCGCGATCGGGATTCAGTCCCCATAGCAGGAAGGCACCCAGGATGCCGGCAATCGTAATTGGGAACAGTGCAAATAGACGTTTCATTGCCCTACTCCGCCGCCACCGGAACGGAGCTCTGCCCAGTCCGCTTTCGTGGTGCACCGACGCGTAGACGCCGATCGGAGAGTGACAAGACACCACCAAATGCTAACAATCCTGAACCTATCCAGATCCAGACCACCAATGGCTCATACAAGA
>NZ_JBXWQZ010000074.1:0-18801 GCF_059612645.1 Ruegeria sp. YKSF131
TCGCACCGATCGCGATGGAGCAGGGCCTGCGCTTCGCCATCCGCGAAGGCGGCCGCACCGTCGGCGCCGGCGTCGTGTCGAAGATTACTGAATAATTCGCACAAGCGAATGTTTAGACGGAAAGGGCGCCCTTCGGGGCGCCCTTTTTCTGTCGCTATGCGCTTGTTGTCCCTAAGAGTGTGATGAATGCAATAGATCGTAGGGTTTTCTCAGGTTCGGATAAAATCGTTTATATTTTTCATCATTCTGGAAAAGTCCGGTTCGGTCTCAAAAAGTAAATGGTTCGGACTGCTTAGTTGGACAAATGACGCGTTTGGGATTTCTGAGGCCAGCAGCTTCCCCTCAGAAAGTGGTGCCACAGCGTCCATATCACTGTGGAGCACCAAAGTCGGTACTGTGACATCCGGCAACATATCGATTACGTTAATATCGTCAAACATCGCGCGAAATTGGGCAATATTTTCAGCTGGCCCGCAAAGCTTCTGAAATTCGTTGAACCATTGTGTTTCTTCTTTGGTGGCATCCGGCATGAACATCGTTGTCAAAATTTGGCGGATTGCCGGGTTATCGTTACCCCAACTGGTACGGATCAGTTTTACGAGGGCTTCGCTTTCTTCAAATTCAACTTCATTTCCACGTTGTCTGCGTCCCCGCGGATACCCCCCGCTGAGGATAAGGTGGGAAATGCGTTCGGGATGTCGAAGAGCATATGCCACCGAAACGGACGCACCCTGTGACAATCCCAAAACTGCCACGTTTTTAAAGCCGTAGGCGTCGACGACAACTTCCATGTCATCGACCATGCGGTCAAAGCTGATGTCGACATCTTTCCATTGAGACATCCCATTTCCGCGCTGATCATAACGGATGACAGAGAAATGTTGTGAAAGGTGTCGAATATAGTCGCCAAAAGCTGGGCTTTGCCAGTCTTGCTCTAGATGTGTCATCCAGCTTCCTGAGATCAGCAAAGGATAACCTTCACCAGAAACGGTATGAGCTATGGATGTTCCGTCATAGGAACGACAGAACTTTACTGGCGGCAAAGAGGACGGTTGACCATTTGGAACTCCGTTGCCTGAGCTTGGCTCTTCATCCGGTTTTATGGATATCGCGCCCAATAGGCGGAAGCCACGTCGCCCCACGGTCTCTAGATAGAGCGGATTTTTGGCGCTATCGCCGAGCGCTTTTCGGATTTCAAAGATGTATTCCCGTACCAGATCCGGGTTCACGTTCAAATCCTGCCAGACCGCCGCTAGAATTTCTTCCTTGGACAGAACGACGCCTGTCTGAGAAATCATAAAGGCCAGAACTTCGGATGCTTTGGGTGACACTGAGGAATTACCCTGGTCCGATGAAAGTGTGCCATCGTCTGGATTTAATTCCCATTGCCTCATGCAGGCCTCCATCGTTGTGTTAAAATTCAACGATATAACAACGATAAGTCAACGGTGCCGTTGTTCGTGAACGGGTAAGCTCAATCGCGAGGCTAACCGGGACTGAAGATAATGCCACAGATGTCGACAAATAATTTGCACCCGAAAACTGCTATCGGCCAACCCGAAACTGCCACTGAAGCTGCCCTTTTGTTGCTACGTATCGCAGATGAGTTGGAGGGAGAGATTTGCCGCGCGCTTTTGGATGGGGATGTTGATTTGGCTCAGCGTTTGGCATTGCCGCAAGCGCGGTTGAAAAAGCTCAGCCCGTTTCTGCGTTAGTCGAAACCGGCTGAGCTTTAAAATAAGTGAATTCCAGCGTGCTAATAAACGGACGCCAGTTTTAGCCCAGAGAGGTTTCCGCCGCTGCCCGAACGGCCCGGATGTTCTGACCGTATACCTCGGGTTGATCCACCGAACCGCCCTTGAAGACAGCCGACCCTGCGACCAGCACATCAGCCCCCACTGCGGCAACAAGGGGTGCTGTCTGGGGATCAACACCGCCGTCGATCTCGATATGCACCGGGCGGTCACCGATCATCTGGCGC
This sequence comes from Ruegeria sp. YKSF131, assembly GCF_059612645.1. NCBI lineage: Bacteria > Pseudomonadati > Pseudomonadota > Alphaproteobacteria > Rhodobacterales > Roseobacteraceae > Ruegeria > Ruegeria sp. YKSF131. Next base: position 1,982 of record NZ_JBXWQZ010000074.1, read on the forward strand.
AATTTGCGGATCTTGCTGGTCATGTCGATGAACTTCTGGCCACCAAAGCCGGGGTTCACGGTCATGACGCAGACCAGATCGGTGAGGTCCAGCAGGTGTTCGACCGCCTCAGCCGGGGTGCCCGGGTTCAAGGCGACGCCTGCCTTCATGCCTGCGGCGCGGATTGCTTGCAGCGTGCGGTGGGTGTGGGCCCCCGCCTCGACATGCGCGGTCAGAATGTCAGCGCCTGCATCAGCGTAGGCCTGAATGTATGGATCGACCGGCGTGATCATCAGGTGCACGTCCATGACCGTCTTTACATGCGGGCGGAAGGCTTTGACGGCTGGCGGGCCAAAGGTCAGGTTCGGGACGAAATGGCCGTCCATTACGTCAACATGGACCCAATCCGCGCCCTGCGCTTCGATGGCCTGAATTTCCTGCCCGAAATTGGCAAAGTCGGCGGACAGAATGGACGGCGCGATCTTGATGGTGCGGTCAAAGCTCATATTGGCCTCGTGTCAGCTGAAGAGTCGCGGATGCGTATACCCGTGAGGCGGAGCGATGGATACCCCCCGCGCGCCGGGGCGTTACAAAACTTTCACTACGCTGACACATATCCTTTGAACGGCATCTGTAGCAGTCCGCCAACACGAATTGGGGGTGGCACGTGCTGCGTATCAAGAAACTGACCAAACGCTTTGGTGACAATGTTGCCGTGAATGCCGCGACGCTGGATGTGGACAGGCCGTGCATGATCGGGATCATCGGACGGTCGGGCGCGGGTAAGTCCAGCCTGCTGCGGATGATTAACCGCCTGACGGATGCCAGCGAAGGCGAAATCCTGTTTGAGGGTCGGGACATCACCCAACTGAAAGGCCGTGAGAAACGCGCCTGGCAGGCTGATTGCGCGATGATCTTCCAACAGTTCAACCTGGTGCCGCGCATGGATGTGGTTTCGAACGTGCTGCATGGCACGCTCAACCGTCATTCGACGCTGGCCGCTATGTTCAACCTGTTCCCGATGGATGAAATTCACCGTGCCATCGACATTCTGGACCGGTTGGGAATTGCGGAACACGCTCCGAAACGGGCCGAGGCCTTGTCGGGCGGCCAGCAACAGCGCGTGGCGATTGCGCGGGCGCTGATGCAGGACCCGAGGATTATTCTGGCGGATGAACCAATTGCCTCGCTGGACCCGATGAATGCACAGGTGGTGATGCAGGCGCTGCGCCGCATCCACGAAGAAGATGGCCGTACCGTCATCGCCAACCTGCACACGCTGGACACAGCACGTCGCTATTGCGACCGCGTGGTTGGGATGCGCGACGGGCGCATCGTCTTCGATGGGCTGCCCGAGCAACTGACCACAGGCGTCGCCCGCGAGATCTATGGCGCCGATGCCAGCTTCTCGGAAGAAGCGACATCAACGGAAATCGAAACGCTCGACGCCACGCGAAAGGCGCTGATGGAAGCAGAAGCAACCATCTGAGCCATCCCAACCCCTTTCATCGCCCGGCCCGGTGAGAGGCCGGGGTTATCAAACTGGAGAGAGACAGATGAAAAAACTGATTGCTGCCTTGGTCGCATCCACAACACTGGCTGCACCGGTCATGGCCGAAGAAATCAGCGAATTCCGCATCGGCATTCTGGGTGGCGAGAACGCTCAGGACCGGATGAGCAAAAACGAGTGTCTGCGCGAATACACCGAAGAACTGTTGGGCGTTCCGACCAAACTGTTTGCCCCTGCCGACTATAACGGAGTGATTCAGGGGCTGCTGGGCGGCACGATTGATGTCGCCTGGCTGGGTGCGTCGGGCTATGCCAAAACCTATCTGAGCGACCCCGACGCGGTTGAGCCGGTACTGGTCAAGGTGAACACCGATGGCGGCTACGGCTATTACTCGGTTGGGTTTGCACACAAGGACAGCGGCATCACCTCACTTGAGGACATGAAGGGCAAGGTTTTCGGCTTTGGCGACCCGAATTCGACCTCGGGTTATCTGATCCCGTCGATTGAGATTCCCCAGGCCACCGGAGCAACCATGGAGTCGGGTGACTATTTTGCTGAGGTGAAATTCACCGGCGGTCACGAGCAGACCATCGTTGCGGTGAACAACGGTGACGTAGATGGCGGTGTGACCTGGGCCGATGGTCTCGGCGAGTGGGAAGACGGCTATCAGTCGGGCGCACTGCGCCGCGCTGTGGATGCTGGTCTGGTCGACATGAACGATCTGGTCCAGATCTGGAAATCGGCACCGATCCCGGAAGGTCCGGTTGTACTGCGCAAGGCTCTGCCCGAGGATGTCAAAGCTCAGGTTACCGAATTGTGGAACACGCTGGATGAAAAAGACCGCGAATGTTTCTACGGCGTGGCCGCGGGTGAGGCCAAGAGCTTTGATCCTATCACGCATGAGGCCTACGAGGTCATCATAGAAGCGCGCAAGCTGAAGTCCAACTAAGACTGCATATCCAATGATCGGGGTCTGGCGATGTACCGGACCCCGTTTTCCCTTCAGGAGCATTCCATGACAGACCTTACCGCAGGGTCCTTATCCGTCGATCAGATCCGCAACGACTATACAGCGATGACACGGCGCAAGCGGGTCTATGGTGGTATCCTCCTGATCCTGTTCCTGTCGTTGATGGCGGCAGGGTTTCGCACAGCCGACAATCGGAATGCCGGCAGCTTTGTCGATGGCTGGCACCGTATCCTTGATTACCCCAAAGAGGTTCTGTCCGAAGCGGGGGAAAAGATTGCCGAAATGCCAGCCAATCTGGTCTCGTTCTTCCCAGCCCTGGTCGAGACAATCAACATCGCGGCGGCGGCGACGCTTGTCGGCACAATTGTCGGAACGTTTTTCGCCCTGATGTCGACACGCGGCATGGCGCTGTGGCCGTCATTGATCCCGCTGTTTCGCCGAATATCAGACATCTGCCGCGCCATTCCCGAGATCGTAATTGCGTTGGTTCTGATCTTCATTCTGGGCGGTGGCCCGGTTCCCGCGATGATCGCCATCGCGATTCACACTGCTGGCGCATTAGGCAAACTGTTTTCCGAGGTGAACGAGAACGCCTCGCTGAAACCGGTGGATGGGCTGCATTCCGTGGGTGCCAACTGGTCACAGCGGATGTATCTGGGGGTGATTCCGCAGGTCGGGCCGAACTATGTCAGCTACGCGCTGCTGCGGTTCGAGATCAACATCCGTGCCTCGGCCATTCTTGGATTTGTTGGGGCAGGCGGTCTGGGTTACGAGCTTCGCAATGCCATGTCCTGGGGGCAGGGGCGTTATGACGAAGCCGCGGCCATCTTCATCCTTCTGTTCGTGACAATCGTGGTCGTCGACCAGCTGTCTGGCTACCTGCGCGACCGTCTGACCCATGGCTCGGAAAAAGGAGCTTTGGCATGAGCACCTTCGCAACCAATCTGACTGTCGATGACCTCAAAGCCGAAGCAGATCGCTTGTTCAACCGCAAGAGGCTGATGAACTTCGGGTTGCCTGCTCTGGTTTTCGTCTATCTGATCTATGTCTTTTTTGTTTTTGACGTGTCGGGCCTTCTGGGGCGCGCAAACTGGGCAAATGGCAAGACGCTGGTGGCTGACAGCTATAGCTACAAAACGCATATCGCGCGGGATAATCGCACCGGTGAAGTTTCAGCCGCCATCGAGGGTGAGCGCAAGGGGGCATATCCTGAAGGGCAGGCCCCGGAGTGGGTGGCGCTGGGCGAGACAACTGTGATCGACCTTGAAAAGGGCCATGTCGTGCGTTTCGGTTCGCAGACGGTGGAATATGACATTCCCGGCTATGGCACCATTCGCGCAACACCAACGCGTTCGGCCGGTGTACAGACGGAGTTGCCGGAGGGCGAAGTTCCTGAGTGGATCAACGTCTCTAAAAACCGGCTGTCTGTGACCACGGACGCAGGTCGTTTGACTGTCACCCGCAACCGGTCCGAGGTGTTTCGCTATTTCACAGGTTGGGAATTATTCTGGTTCACGCTGGACAGCCCTTATTTCGGCAAGTCCTTCCCGGAACTGGCCAGACTCGCGGCGTCGGGCGAGGCGGGCGCGATCTTTAATGATTTCTGGACCAACAAGATGTGGCGCCATCAGGATGTGGCCTGGGCCATCTTCGAGACGATGCTGATGGCATTTCTGGGCACGTTTGGCGCGGCGATTGTGGCCCTGCCATTGGCCTTCCTTGCGACGCGCAATTTCAACCGGATAACATCCATCCGCTTTGCTACGCGCCGTGTATTCGACTTTGTGCGCGGCGTGGATGCGTTGATCTGGACTGTGGTTCTGGCTCGCGCCTTTGGTCCCGGCCCGTTGACCGGTGCGCTTGCCATTCTGGTGACGGACACCGGAACATTCGGCAAGATCTTCTCGGAAGCGTTGGAAAATGTGGATCAGAAGCAGATCGAAGGTGTGCAGTCCACGGGTGCAAACGCCCCGCAACGGTATCGGTTTGGCGTTATCCCTCAGGTTACGCCCGTTTTGCTGAGCCAGCTTTTGTATTTCCTCGAATCCAACACCCGCAGTGCGACGGTGATCGGTGCAATCACGGGCGGCGGCATTGGGTTACTGCTGACGCAGGCAATCATCACGCAGAAAGACTGGGAAGAGGTCGCCTATTACATCATCCTGATCATTCTGATGGTGATGCTGATGGATTGGTTTTCGGGCTGGCTGCGCCGTCGTCTGATCGAGGGTAAGGCGGGTAAAAAGCGCTGGCCGCGCACGCCCGACCCCAAACCGTTCCTGTTGCCCTGAACCGGGTTTGGAGTGACAAGAAAACAGCTCGGTTCAGTGCGGCGCAACCGTTTGAAGAAGCGTCACAGAGCTTATTCCATTACCGTTCATCCCATATTCAGAATAATGCTGACCCGAAAGGCAGCTGAACCGATTTTCGCACCATGCCCAACGGGATGCGACCCCCGGCAGGAGGTCGAGGTCGAGCGGCAGGGGTTGTGGTTTACTCTTCGTTCAGCGTCAGCGTGACACGCTCACCAGCAAATACGGTTCGGCCATATTCGACGGGTCTGCCGTCCGGGTCCGCGTTGATGCCGACCGAAAACAGCACCGGGGCACCTTCGGACAGTTGCAGGTGAAGGGCTTGCGTTGCTGTCGCGCCGCGCGCGGTCAATCGGGTCGAGATGCGGGTGTAGTCCGCGATACCGCTGCGTTGCAGGGCTTTTGTTACTGACTGGGTCTCGGTCAGCGCCTGTAACAGGTTTGGAAAGCGTTCTGCCGGGAAGACGCTTTGAAAAACGGCTATGGGCTGCCCATCCGCCAGCGATAACCCGTCATAGACATGCACCGGGTCGCCTTTGCTCAGACCCAGTGCTTCGGCCTCGGCTTCATCTGCCGCGCGTGTCGTCAGGGCCAGAATTTTCTTTCCCGGTATCTTGCCGCTGGCCGAGACGTTCTTGTGATATCGAACCCTTTTGCCAATCGGATAGTCGGTTGGCCGCGCGGCCACAAAAACGCCCGCACCGCGCCGGGCATGAACCAGACCTTGTTCCGACATGTCGGCCAATGCGCGCCGCACTGTGTGGCGATTGACACCGTATTTGGCGGCCAGCTGCGCTTCGGTCGGCAGGCGGTCACTGGTTTGATACCGCCCTTCGGCAATGTCCGAGGTCAGGCGCAAGGCGATGCTTTTCCAGATCGGCGTTTTGCTCATGTCATCAAATCTTCACACAGTTGGAGATTGCGTGTTGCGCGCACGCAGGCTAATATTTGTCTAGTTGTATAGCTCAAATAGACAACCCGGCCAAGAGGCTTTGATGACAGATCAGACAGAAATCGCGACCGGGGCGCGCAGGGATTGGATGAGTTTGCTGGCCCGTGCACCTGACGACACCCTGATGACCTTGTGGGATGGGATTGAGACCCGCCCAAGCTTTGACTGGCTGCGCCGTCCCGAGGTCGGGAGCGTGATGGTGCGCGGTCGCACCGGTGGTACCGGAGCGCCGTTCAATATGGGCGAAATGACGGTCACGCGCTGTTCTGTGGTGTTGCAGGATGGAACGGTTGGTCACGGTTATGTTCAGGGCAGGTCGAAACCCAAGGCCGAAGCCGCAGCGTTGATTGATGCGATGATGCAGACCGCGGCGGCAGATGAGGTACAGGCGCGGCTGCTCGACCCGCTTCAGCAACAAATGCAGGCGGTCAAAAGCACACGCGCGGCCAAGGCAGCGGCCACCAAGGTTGAGTTTTTCACGCTGGTTCGGGGGGAAGATTGATGGCCGCGCAAACACAGTTTTCCGGGGGCTTTGAAAACGCACCTGTCGATGCCGCACATGCGTTCCGCGCTGCGATGACCGTTATGGCGCGCCCGGGCTACATACGTGTCCTGTCGGGCGGCGAACCCCCAGCGCCCCTGTCCGTGGCGGCTGGTACACTGCTGCTGACGTTGTGCGACCCCGAGACCAGGGTTCATCTGGCCGGAGGCACCGATACCGAAGCAATCCGCAATTGGCTGACTTTCCACTCGGGCGCACCGCTCGTATCCGCAGCAAAGGCTGATTTTGCCGTTGGCACATGGAACGCATTGGGACCGCTTAACGCCTATCGCATCGGAACGCCGGAATACCCGGATCGTTCTGCAACCCTGATTGTGGAATGCGACCGGCTAGAGCAGTGCGGTGCCGTTCTGAGCGGCCCCGGCATCAAAAAGACCGCGTGCTTGTCGCTGCCGGATGTTCCGGCGCTTCAGGGGAATGCGATGCTCTATCCTCTGGGGTGCGATTTCTTTTTTACCTGTGGCAACAGGGTTGCGGCCCTGCCCCGCAGCACGCAGATCACGTCGGAGACCTAAGCGATGTATGTTGCTGTCAAAGGGGGCGAAAAAGCCATCGAGAACGCCCATGCCTGGCTGGCCGAAGAGCGCCGGGGTGCGACCGATGTGGCTGAACTGAGCCTTGCGCAGATCCGGGAACAGCTGAGCCTTGCAGTGAACCGGGTCATGGCGGAAGGTTCGCTATATGACCCCGACCTGGTTGCGCTGGCGATCAAGCAGGCGCGGGGCGATCTGATCGAGGCGATCTTTCTGATCCGCGCCTACCGCACGACGCTGCCGCGTTTTGGCTACTCCAATCCGGTCGAAACGGGTGAGATGGCCTGCGACCGCCGGATTTCGGCCACGTTCAAGGATGCGCCCGGAGGGCAGGTTCTGGGGCCGACTTTCGACTATACGCACCGTTTGCTGGATTTCAAACTGGCCGCGAATGGTGATGTCCCGAATGCTCCGGAAGGTCCTGCACGGCAGGAACCGACGCCGCATATCACCGAATTCCTGAAGGACGAGGACCTCATTCAGGACGAACCGGCAAGTGATGAACCCCCCGGCGACCTGACGCGCGAACCGATGGAATTCCCTGCCAGTCGCCCGTTGCGCCTGCAATCGCTGACACGCGGAGATGAGGGTTTCGTGCTGGGCATGGCCTATTCCACCCAACGCGGTTACGCGCGCAACCACGCGTTTGTGGGTGAATTGCGGATCGGCAAGGTTGCGGTTGAAATGGACATCCCTGAGTTGGGGTTTACCATCGATATCGGCGAGGTCGAACTGACCGAGTGTGAGACGGTGAACCAGTTCAAGGGTTCAAAAACCGAGCCGCCTCAGTTCACGCGCGGTTATGGTCTGGTCTTTGGTCAATCCGAACGAAAGGCCATCGCGATGGCTTTGGTTGATCGCGCGCTGCGGTGGAAGGAACTGGGCGAAGACTATCTGGGCGCGCCTGCGCAGGATGAAGAATTTGTTCTGAGCCACGCGGACAACATTCAGGCGACCGGTTTTCTCGAACACATCAAGCTGCCGCATTACGTGGATTTCCAGTCCGAGCTTGAACTGGTCCGCAAACTGCGCCGCGAGGCTGACGCGCGGATCACGTCAAAGGAGGCTGCGGAATGAGCGGGTTTGTCTTTCTGGTGGTAATGCTGGCAGCGCTGCTGCACGCCACGTGGAACGCGTTGGTCAAGGGTGGGTCGGACAAAAGCGCCGCGATGACGGCTGTGGTGATGGGGCAGGGGTTGTCCGGCCTCCTTCTTCTGCCGTTTGCCCAGCCGCTCGATTGGACGTGCTGGCCCTACCTGCTGGCAGGCATCGGGCTGCATCTGGGCTATCAGCTGTTTCTGATTCAGGCCTACAAGATCGGCGACCTGACCCAGGTCTACCCGATCGCACGCGGTGCCTCGCCGCTCTTGGTTGCGCTTGGTACGGCGCTGTTCTTTGGGGTTACGTTCAGCCAGGCCGAGCTATTGGCGATGGCAATGGTCTCGGTCGGGATAGCCTCGATCGCGCTGGTGCGGCGCGCGGATGGCAATTTCAATATGGCTGCTGCAGGGCTGGCGCTGATCACTGGGTTGTTCATCGCCGCCTATTCCATCGTCGACGGGCAAGGCGCGCGCATTGCGGGAACAGCGCTGGGCTTCTTCGGCACGCTGACGGCGGCGAATGCGCTGGGCTTTGCCCTGGTGGCGCGGGTTGCGCGACCGGGGTTGTTGCGGCGGGCAGCCAGCCTTTGGCGGCTGGCGGTCCTTGGCGGCGCGGCCTCATTCACCGCCTATGTTCTGGTTGTCTGGGCTTTCACCCAAGCGCCCATCGCGTTGGTCACTGCCTTGCGCGAGTGTTCGATCATCTTTGCACTGATCATCGGCGTGACCTTCCTAAACGAAAGGCTCGACCTGAAAAAGGTCGCCTCAACCGCGCTGACCCTTGCGGGTGCGATCCTTCTGCGCATGAGCCGGAGTTGACCCATGTCTGACTACAACTTCGCCTATCTAGACGAACAAACCAAACGGATGATCCGCAGGGCCATCCTGAAGGGCCTCGCTATTCCGGGGTATCAGGTGCCCTTTGCCAGCCGTGAAATGCCGATGCCTTATGGCTGGGGCACCGGAGGGGTGCAGGTCTCGGCCGCGGCGCTGACGCCTGAGGATACGCTCAAGGTCATCGATCAGGGTGCGGATGACACGACCAACGCGGTGTCGATCCGCAAGTTCTTTGAAAAGACCGCAGGTGTGGAGACGACCGAGGAAACCGAGAAGGCGACGGTGATCCAGACCCGCCACCGCATCCCCGAGGCAAAGTTGCGCGAAGATCAGATCATCGTTTATCAAGTGCCGATCCCGGAACCTCTGCGCTTCCTCGAACCGCGCGAGACCGAGACACGCAAGATGCACAGCCTAGAAGAATATGGGCTGATGCATGTGAAGCTATATGAGGATATCAGCCAGCACGGGGCGATCTCGACCGCTTACGCCTATCCGGTGAAAGTGTCTAGCCGCTATGTGATGGACCCGTCCCCGATCCCGAAATTCGACAACCCGAAGCTTGAAATGGATGCAATCCAGCTGTTCGGTGCCGGGCGCGAGCAGCGCATCTACGCAGTGCCGCCACATACCAGGGTCGTGAGCCTGGACTTCGAGGATTACCCGTTCGAGGCCACCAAGGCCGATCATCCCTGTGACCTGTGCGGGGCCGAGGATAGCTATCTGGATGAAGTCATCATGGATGATGCGGGCAACCGAATGTTTGTCTGTTCGGACACTGATTATTGCCGGTCGCGCCGCGAAGCGGGCCATATGGGCCGACTGGCCGAGGAGAACGCGGCATGACCGCCCTGTTGCAGGCCAAGGGCATCGAAAAGCTCTATGGTGCGCGGATCGGATGCACGGATGTGACTTTTGATCTCTATCCCGGAGAGGTGATGGGGATCGTGGGTGAAAGTGGCTCGGGCAAGTCGACCCTGCTGAATTGTCTGGCCGGTCATCTGGTTCCTGATGCAGGGCAAGTGATCTTTGACACGCGCGCGAATGGGCCGGTGGATACGGTGACCATGTCGGAGCCCGAACGCCGGATGCTGAGCCGTACCGATTGGGCCTTTGTGCATCAGCATGCACGTGACGGGCTGCGGATGTCAGTTAGTGCCGGAGGCAATATTGGTGAACGGCTGATGGCCGTGGGCGAGCGCCACTATGGTGACATCCGAGACAAGGCCATTGACTGGCTGGGTCGGGTCGAGATCGAGGCGGCCCGCGTTGATGACCGGCCCACCGCGTTTTCGGGCGGAATGCAGCAACGTTTGCAGATTGCCCGCAATCTGGTGACCGGTCCGCGACTGGTGTTCATGGACGAACCGACCGGGGGGCTGGATGTCTCGGTTCAGGCGCGGTTGCTGGACCTCTTGCGCGGCTTGGTGCGTGAAATGGGGCTGAGCGCGATCATCGTGACCCATGACCTTGCCGTAGTGCGCCTGCTGGCCGATCGGCTGATGGTGATGAAGGATGGTCATGTGGTTGAGGCCGGGCTGACCGATCAGGTGCTGGATGATCCTCAACACGCCTATACGCAGCTGCTTGTGTCCAGCGTTCTGCAGGTTTGAGTATTTGGGAAAAGGTGAAGCAATGATTGAACTGATCAATGTGAGCAAAAGCTTTACCCTGCACAATCAGGGCGGTGCCGTTATCCCGGTGATGGAAGACGCGTCGCTTAAGGTTGAACCGAGTGAGTGCGTTGCTTTGACGGGGACGTCAGGCGCGGGCAAGTCCACGCTGATGCGCGTGATTTATGGCAATTACCTGGCGGCCTCTGGTCAGGTGTTGGTAGGAGGTCTGGACGTGGCAAAAGCCGAGCCGCGCCAGATCTTGACCCTCCGCCGGGAAACGCTGGGCTATGTCAGTCAATTCCTGCGGGTCGTGCCGCGGGTGCCGACGCTGGACGTTGTGGCAGAGCCTTTGCTGGCCGTCGGTTGCGACAGGACAGAAGCGCTGGAGAAATCCGCCGGGTTGTTGAAGCGGCTGAACATTCCTGAGCGCTTGTGGACCCTGAGCCCCACAACCTTTTCAGGTGGGGAACAGCAGCGGGTGAACATTGCACGTGGCTTTGCCCATGACTACCCGGTGATGTTGCTGGACGAACCGACGGCAAGCCTGGATGCGCAGAACCGCGAAACCGTGTTGTCACTGATTGAAGAGGCAAAAGGGCGTGGCGCGGCGATTGTCGGGATATTCCACGACCTTGATGCACGTGAGCGTGTCTGTGACCGCGAAGTCAATGTCGCTGACTTCACGCCGGGACTGGCGGCATGACACTTGCCCCTGTCATAGCGATTGTTGGCCCCTCGGGCGTCGGCAAGGACAGTGTCATGGAAGCGTTGGAGGCACAGGTGCGCGGCGCCCGGCGGGTGCGAAGGGTGATCACCCGCCCCGCAGGCGAAGAAGGCGAGGATTTCGACCGGGTTTCGGTCGCAGAATTCCAGCAGATGGAACAGGCAGGCGCTTTCGCGCTGAGCTGGCCCGCGCATGGTCTGTTCTACGGTATCCCTGCTGAGATTTTGCGACAGCGTCAGGGGGCGAATGCGGTTCTGGTCAATCTTTCTCGCCGGGTTCTTTTACAGGCGCAGAAGGTGTTTGGAGACCTGATCGTGATCTCTCTGACGGCAAATGCCGGAGTTTTGGCGCGGCGCCTGTCCGCGCGGGGACGGGAAAGCGCAGACGAGCAGGCGCGGCGGTTGTGTCGCGCCAACGCGGAGTTGCCGGATGGTCTGAACCGGGTCATCGAAGTCGACAATTCCGGCGCGCTGGAAGACACGGTCGCCGAAATCCTGCGCCGCCTTCAACCGGAAAGCGCGTAGCGATGGATCAGGTGAAACCACCCATCTTCCGTCTCGCCCATCAGGGCAAGATCAGTGATCTGGAAGGGCTGCGGCAGCAAAGGGCTCAGATGGGTTTGCAGTGCTTCTTGCGTTGCCTTGAGGGTTGGTTTGTCCAGTTTGCCGCTCAGCGTGATGTGAAATCGAAACGCGTCCAGCACGTAGGGATAACCCCATTTGGTCAGATTGTCGTCCTGCTCGGGGGTCAGCCCGGCGGCGCGGCGGCGCGTCAGTTCAGCCTGAGTGGCAGGTGCGCGAAACCGGTCGAGGTTGCGAACACAGGCCGCGGCCAGCGCATTCAGCGCCTGCGTTTCACCCAGCGGGCACAGGGCCAGGAACCGTCCAAGGCGGGCAATTTCCAGACCGTCAAGTGTGACAGGCTGCCGAGTTGCAGCCAGCGCAATGCACGCCTGGTGCAACGCGTCAAAGGTCAGGCCATCGCGCAACCGGAACGGCGGTTTCAATGTCGCGTGCAGCCCGTATTTGCGCGGCACCTCAGTGATGGTCGCAATGTCGATGCCGCCCATGATCGGATGCGCGACCTGCGTTCCCTTTTCCATGTCCCAGCCCAGCCAGCTGGTCGCAAAATCCGTCCAGGCCGCCCCGGCGGGCGGCGCAAAATAGATCGCGTATCGCGTGAATGTCACATTGGCCTCCTATTAAGTGGCCTTCCAATACCTCAGATTGCGTGAAGTTCAGATGACAGAAGACTTGATCCTTGCCAATGCCACGCTTGTGTTGCCGAATGAAACCGTCACCGGCTGTGTTCGAATTGTGGATGACACTATCATCGAAATTGACACCGGGCGTGCAGTTCCCGCAGGTGCGATAGATTGCGAAGGCGACTATGTCAGCCCCGGTCTTGTCGAGTTGCACACGGATAATCTTGAACGCCATATTCAGCCGCGCCCCAATGTACATTGGCCCCATGCTGCCGCCATTCTGGCCCACGACGCGGAACTGGCCAGCGTGGGGATCACAAGTGTGTTCGATGCGATGCGGGTTGGTTCAATCCCGTCCGGCGCCGGACGGTACGGAAAATATGCCCGCGGCCTGTCGCGGGAGTTGTGGGAACTGCGCGAGCAGGATGCGCTTAAGATCAGCCATTTCCTGCATTTGCGGGCAGAGGTGTGTTCCGAGACACTGATCGAAGAACTGGACGAGTTTGGACCCGAGGATAGGGTCGGCCTTGTGTCCATCATGGATCACACCCCCGGCCAGCGTCAGTTTCGCGACATGGGCAAGCTGGAATCCTTTCTGAAGGGCAAATATGCAATGGACGATGATACGTTCTTTCAGCATGTGGCTCAGCTGAAAAGCCTACGTGATCGCAACGGCGATGTGCACGAGGTCGAAACCGTCAAGGCCGCGCGCCGATTTGGGGCCGTTCTTGCCAGTCATGACGATACGACCGAAGATCAGGTGAAGGTCTCGGCAGGTCACGGCATTCGGCTGGCTGAGTTTCCCACAACGGTGGAGGCCGCACGGGCGTGTCATGAACATGGTATCAAGGTTATGATGGGTGCGCCAAACGTTGTACGCGGTGGCTCTCATTCCGGCAATGTTGCGGCCCGCGAATTGGCCGAGCTTGGGCATCTGGACGTAATGTCCTCGGATTACGTGCCGTCGGCCTTGTTATTGTCTGCGGTCATGCTGGGTCAAATGTGGGGCGATATGGCGCGTGGAATGAAGACCGTCACATTGGCCCCGGCGCAGGCCGCCAGGCTGGAGGATCGTGGCGAGTTGCGCGCCAATGCCCGCGCCGATGTTATCCGTTTCCGGATGCGCGCGGGTGTGCCAGCCCTCAACTCGGTTTGGGCGCGCGGTCGCCGTGTGGCGTGATCAGGCCGTATAGAACAGGTAACGGTCCGGCGCGATCGTCTCGGGCCCTTTGATCTGGTTGATGCCGACAAGGGGCTGGCCGGAAATCAACAACCCACCGGGCTGCATCACTTGCGCGATCAACGGGCTGAGGCGCGCGGCCTCGGCCACATCTTCGTGTTTGATGCCGCGTCCGAAATCATAATGCGCCAACGCGATCTTGTGCCCCTCGGCCATCAGTTTCCGCAGCATGGGTTCAGCTTCGCCTTGCAGGAAATCTTCGGCCGGTGGGGTGCTTTCGGGATGGCATTGCAGCACACGATCCATCACCCAGATCCGGCGGTGCGGCAGAATTTCTCGCAGGTGGTCATAGGTGCGACCATTGCCCAAACCCATATCCAGCACATCGCCGGGCTGGCCACTGATCTGTTCGGCTGCCCAGTTCAGCCCGTCACGTTGGGCCGTCAGTCGGCGCAGCATGGAATCCAGTCGGCTCATGACGATGTCCTCACTCGTTCTTTGGTGCGACCCAGGGTGTGGCAGGACCGTCCAGCAGATGTTTCAGCAACGCCTCGGTAAAGGCCCAGATGTCCTGATCATGGACCAGGTGATGGGTCAATACTCCAAAAGGCTCGGCGTTGTCTGCGCGGCCTTCGCGCCTGTCCCGCAGGAGGTTAACTGTCTGTGCGATCAGGCGGTCCGGAGAGATCAGACCGCATGAACCCCGCCAGTCAATCGGGTCAAGATGTGTGTTGACCTGCTCAAGCCCCGCTGCCGCCATTTTTGTTCTGCGGGGCGTTGCCGTTGAAAGAACGCGATACCCCAGCGATGGAAGATGTTCGATGACTTCTGGTGCAATGCGGTTCCACGGAGGGATAAACATCGGCCGCAGGGTGTTGCCGAACAAGGCGCCAAGGCGTGACAATCCTGCCGCGGCATCCGCGACAACCTGGTCCAACGGACGGTTGAGACGAAACTCGGCTTTCTTCTCACCGGCGGGCGCATGGTTCGTGTGGGACCAACCGTGGACCACAGGGATGAGAGTTTCGCCGTGCGCAACATAGTCGGCCAGCGCAGCGGTTGCCCCGTGCGGAATGACAGCCAGATGCACCGGCAGGCCTAACTGCGTGGCCAGATCGGACAGCCGGTCCAACTGTGGTGTCGGGTCGATCGCGTCATCGTCTCGCCACCACAACGGCAACGAAAGGCCCGCTGCATGCCAATGGGTCAGCTCGACCTCAAGTGGGTGCCAGTCCGGGTTCATTTACGCCGTTCCAGCAGGTGCTTGGCGATCTCCACGGTTTGGGCCGCGCCATCAAATCCGAAGTCCTGCTGCGCGCGGGGTCCATCTGAAATGACGCGCTCTACGGCCTGCGCCAACGCCTGCCCGCTCAGGGTTCGGCTGAGAAGCACCTCGATGGCTGGCAAACTCGACAGGCTTTGCCCACGCAGCCCCTGTTCAACCTCTTTGCCATCATCGAATGGGACAAAAACAGCGGGTGTTCCGCTTTGCAGAATATCCATGGCGGTGTTGTAGCCGCACATGCTGACCGATGCCGCTGCATGGGGCAGCATCTGGCGAAAATCGGGGCGCACAGGTTCCAGAATTGCCGAGGTTTCTTCAGCCAGTTGGGACAGCTCTGCGATCCTTGCCTTGGCATCCGTCCCGCCGATCAACAGGCGCCAGCGCCTGTTGGGCATCTGGCGGGCGGCCTCGATGGCCGCGCGAAAGATCGGTTGCCCCACAGAACCGCCGCCGGCGCTGACAAGGATTTCGCCCTGCCCAACGGACTGCGGATGCGGTAGAGGCAGTTCCGGCGCCACAAAGCCGGTATAATGCAGCCGTTCCGCCAATCGGTCCGACACCGGCCAACTGACCGAAAGCGGCGTGACACTTTCGGTCGAGTGAACAAGAATGCCGTCATAAAAGCGGGTGACGATATCTTCGGTACGCTGGGCCTTGGCAGGTTTGGATGGCGGGGCCAGAATATCGCGGATCGATCCCAGGATGACCGGAGGCTGAGGCAGGGCCCGTGCCGCATTCAGGCTCGCGTCGAATTCCGCTGCCAGCGACCGGCGGCCAAAGGGGAAAAGCTCGGTTATCAGGATTTGCGGCTGAAAGCTGTTTACCGCCTGCACCATGGCTGTCACGCGCGCGCGATGATAATCAGCATCGGCCTCGGCACCGCTTTCAGTCAGAAGCCGCGTGAAATTGGCTCCATCCGATCTGAGCGGTGGCAAACCGAACAGGGTTAGCCCGCTGCTGTCTAGTTGAGGCGCAGGCATCCCGCCCGAGACGACCATGACCTCGTGACCGTCATCCCGGAAGGCCCGGCCCAATGTCAGAGCCCGGCTCAGATGCCCTGTTCCCAACAGGTGCGTGACAACGATCATCACCTTCATGGCAGCGGCCCATGTTTGATCAAGCGAACAGGGTCCGGATCTGCGGTCATCGTATTCATATCGACGATATACAGCCGATTGCGCTTGATCTTGAAGGGGGCGGGACCATCAAAATCCCAGCGCCACGCCTGGGCGAGAATGACCCGCATGATGCCAATATGGCAGACCGCGACTGTATCCTGCCGCAGCCCGGACACCCAGGGGTGCAGCCTGGTCCAGACCTCGGCAGGGCTTTCACCGTCAGGCGGGCGAAAATCCCAACTCCAGTCTTCGATATGGCGATACCCGCTGGTTTCATCGGCGATCAGGTCGACGCCTCGAAGTCCTTCCCAGTCGCCCCAATTCATTTCTATCAGCGCGTCCGAGGTTTTCGGGGCGCGCCCAGACACGATGCGTGCCGTCTCGCTGGCGCGCAGCAAGGGGCTGGACCAGATATCGGCGGCGGCCCATGGATCAGGCAAGCGATACCCGGCCAGCTCAGACCGCGCGTCGTCATCCAGCGGAATATCGCTGCGCCCCTGAATGCGCCCCGCGCGGTTCCAGTGGGTATGCCCGTGGCGAAGTAGTGCAAGACGGGTCATGATACATCCTTCAACAAGGGCCGTAGATGCGCCCACAACCGCGCGGTCGCCTGAGGTATAAGATGACGCCGGGCCACATAGCTGCGCGCATTCTCCCCAAGCGCGTGGCGCTGCGCGGTATCCTCAAGCAGGTTTTGCATGTGATCGGCAAGCCCTCTGGCCCCAGCTTCAACCGGTGGGTAAACCGCAGGTGCCAGCACGTCCCGAACGCCGGGACGATCCTGTGCGACCACGGGCAGGCCTGTCGCCTGCGCCTCAAGATAGACCATCCCATAGGCTTCGTTCACACCGGGCCAGACAAGCAGGGACGCGCGTTGGTAGGTATTCTGCAAGGCCGCCCGGTCGAGCTGGCCCAGAAAGTGCACCCGGCTTCCGAAT
>NZ_JBXWQZ010000075.1:0-18552 GCF_059612645.1 Ruegeria sp. YKSF131
GCTTGCGACCGTCTGGACCGACCCGGATTTCGATCCGGCACGCCCGGCCTTCTACTACGCCCGGGTATTGGAGATCCCCACACCGCCTTGGTATGTCTACGATGCCTATCGCTACGGGATCGAGATTCCTGAAGGTGCACCAATGTCGCAGCAGGAGCGCGCCTATACCTCGCCGATCTGGTACACGCCGGCAGGCTGACGGATGGCGGAATTTGGGATGACAGTAACCCTCGACAGCCCCTTTGATGGCGCTGCTGTGCTACCGGAAGCGTCGCAAGGCTTCGAGAAAACCAATATCGTATACCACAGTTGGTACTCGCGCCGATTTTTCGGATAGCAAACAACCAAATTGAGAATGGTATTTCCATAAGGTGGGCCAAGGAGTAAGCCTAAAATATATTCAAAAGCGTAATATATTGATAACTAAGTGAATTTTTAAGGGATATGGTGCTGCTGGAGAGAATTGAACTCTCGACCTCTCCCTTACCAAGGGAGTGCTCTACCTCTGAGCTACAGCAGCGCTGTGGGCGGGTGATTAGACTCAAACGAAACGCGGCGCAAGGGTGTCTGGACGGTTTTTTTCGCCTCCTGTAGAGAAAGATCATGACGGATAAAAATTCACCCAAAAAACAAGGTAAACCCGGCGATGCGCGCGAAGCGCGGCTGAAGGCGGCGCTCAAGGCCAACATGGCGCGTCGCAAGGCGCAGGCCAAGGCGCGCGTGACCGCGGGGGACAAGCCTGACAAGGACAAGGGATAAGAGCAGATGGATTCGATTTTGGTAACGGGCAATGGCCCGCTGAACGGTCAGATACCGATTGCGGGGGCCAAGAATGCGTGCCTGACGCTGATGCCCGCAACATTGCTAAGCGAAGAACCGCTGACGCTGACCAATGCGCCGCGGCTGAGCGACATCAAGACCATGACCGCGCTGCTGCAATCACTGGGGGCCGAGGTGTCTTCGCTGCAAGACGGTCAGGTGATTGCAATGTCCAGCCACAGCCTGACCAGTCAGACCGCCGATTATGACATCGTGCGCAAGATGCGCGCCTCGAACCTTGTGCTGGGCCCCTTGCTGGCGCGGTTCGGGCAGGCGGTCGTGTCACTGCCAGGCGGTTGTGCGATCGGCGCGCGGCCAATGGACCTGCATGTCGAAGGGCTCGAGGCGCTGGGCGCCGAGATCGAGCTGAAGGACGGCTATCTGCACGCCAAAGCTCCGGGTGGTCTGAAAGGCGCCGTGCATCAGATGCGCTTTGCCTCTGTCGGAGCAACAGAAAACATCGTCATGGCCGCCACGCTGGCCAAGGGCACCACGGTGCTCAAGAACGCCGCGCGCGAACCCGAGATCGTCGATCTGGTTGAATGCCTGCGCAAGATGGGTGCCCAGATCTCTGGTGAAGGCAGCTCGACCATCGAAATTCAGGGCGTCGACCGGCTGCACGGGGCCACACATCAGGTTGTCACCGACCGGATCGAGCTGGGCACCTATATGCTGGCCCCGGCGATCTGTGGCGGCGAGGTGGAATTGCTGGGCGGGCGCATGTCACTGGTCGAATCCTTTGCGGCCAAACTGGATGCGGCGGGCGTCAATGTCTCAGAAACCGAGGGCGGCCTGAAAGTGGCCCGCAAAAACGGGCGCGTGCGCGCGGTGGATGTGGTGACCGAACCTTTCCCCGGCTTCCCGACCGACCTGCAGGCGCAGATGATGGCGCTGATGTGCACCGCCGAAGGCACTTCGGTTCTCGAAGAACGCATTTTCGAAAACCGCTTCATGCACGCCCCCGAACTGGTGCGCATGGGCGCGCATATCGAGGTGCATGGCGGCACCGCCACGGTCGCCGGTGTTGAACGCCTGAAAGGGGCGCCGGTGATGGCGACGGATCTGCGGGCTTCGGTCTCGCTGATCCTTGCCGGATTGGCGGCAGAAGGGGAAACAACGGTCAGCCGGGTCTATCATCTGGACCGCGGATATGAACATGTGGTGCGCAAGCTGGAAGGCGTGGGTGCAAAGATTGAACGGATCAAGGGCCAATGACAGACGCAAGTTTTGAAGACGGGCGCGAGGCGCCGCTTAATCTTGGGGCCGAGGATGCAGATGACCTTCAGGTAATCTCGACCCTCGCGCAGGATGCCGTGTTTCCGGTGACCGAGATGAAGTGGCAACCGGCGCAGCGCCGCTTTGGCCTGCTGCTGAACCGCTTCCGCTGGGAAGACAAGGATGCCGCCGCCCGCCGCGACCGCCCGTTTGAACGGGTGCAGTCGGTGCTGGTCTTCGGTTCGGTTCTCTCGGTGTCCAGTCAGGGCATTGATCGCGGTGACACCGACATGATCATGTCGCTGATGTCGGTCGTTTTCGAACCCGGCGAGGATGGCGCGGGCCATGTCCTGCTGACGCTGGCCGGTGACGGCGCGATCCGCCTGACGGTCGAGGCGCTGGATGCCACCCTCAAGGACGTCACGCGCCCTTATCACGCCCCCTCCCGTCAGGCCCCGCATCACCCCGAATAGATGCAGAACAAGCGCGGGATTTCTCAGGCGTTTTCAAAGGTGCCCGAAGGGATCTCCCTGCGTCCGGCCACCGTGTTCGACGTGTTCGACCTCAGCCGGGTTCTGATCCGCTCGATCACGCAGCTTTGCGCGGCCGATCACAAGAATGACTCGGACCATCAAAGGCGGTGGACCGATAACAAGGACCCAGCCACCATACGGGGCTGGTTCAGGCCCGGATCGCAGATCTGGCTGGCCGAACACCGGGGGCAGGTGGCCGCCGTCGGGGGGCTGTTGGAAACTGGGACGGTCACTTTGCTCTATGTCGATCCGGATCATACGGGGCAGGGCGTGGGGCGTGCGCTGCTCAACCGGCTGGAACGGCAACTGACTGTGTGCGGCTGTGCCGAGGCGCATCTGGATGCCACCCAAACGGCGCACGCGTTCTATCTGAAACAGGGATGGCAACCGGCAGGCCGGCCCGGTGACTGGCACGGCGTTCCGCAATACCCGATGCGCAAATCGCTGCACTTTGGGGACTGAGGGTTGAGGCCGCGCGCTCCGGGCGATATGTCCCAATGCGCAACGCCCGGAGTGCCAGATCATGCCCGTTTTCCTTGATACCAAATCGCCCGAATTCGAACCCGCCTTCCGGACCCTGCTCTCGGCCAAGCGCGAGGACAGCCCGGATGTGGATGCGGTCGTGGCGCAGATCATCGACGATGTGCGCAACCGGGGCGATGAGGCGGTGATCGAACTGACGGCCAAATTCGACCGGCTGACGCTGACGCCCGAAACGCTGGCCTTCAGCGCACAGGACATCGCGGATGCGGTGGCGCAGGTCTCGGACGAAGATCGCACGGCGCTGGAACTGGCCGCTTCCCGCATCCGGGCCTACCACGAAAGGCAGATGCCCGAGGATCAGGAATGGACGGATGCGACGGGCGCAACACTCGGCTGGCGCTGGTCTGCTGTTTCGGCCGCAGGGCTTTACGTGCCGGGTGGGTTGGCCTCGTACCCGTCATCGGTGCTGATGAACGCGATCCCAGCCAAGGTGGCCGGTGTGGAACGGCTGGCCATCGTGGTGCCCACCCCGGACGGACAGGTGAACCCGCTGGTGCTGCTGGCAGCAAAACTGTCTGGTGTGGATGAGGTTTATCGCATCGGTGGCGCGCAGGCCGTGGCGGCGCTGGCCTATGGTACCGACACCATCGCGCCGGTCGACAAGATCACCGGGCCGGGCAACGCCTTTGTCGCCGCCGCCAAGCGGCGCGTCTTTGGCAAGGTCGGCATCGACATGATCGCGGGCCCCTCGGAAATTCTGGTCATCGCCGACAAGGACAATGACCCCGACTGGATTGCGCTGGACCTGCTCAGCCAGGCCGAGCATGACGAAAGCGCGCAGTCGATCCTGATCACCGACGATGCCGCATTCGGCCAATCTGTCGCGCAGGCGGTCGAAAAACGGCTGGAAACCCTGCAACGCCGCGCCATCGCCGGGGCCAGCTGGCGTGACTACGGCGCGGTGATCACCGTGCGCAACCTGGACGAGGCCGCAGCCCTGTCCAACCGCATTGCTCCGGAACATCTGGAACTTTGCGTGGCCGACCCGCGCGCGCTGAGCGAAAAAACCATCCACGCCGGAGCCATCTTTCTGGGTCAGTACACACCCGAAGCCATCGGCGACTACGTCGGCGGTCCCAACCACGTGTTGCCCACCGCCCGCTCAGCACGGTTTTCGTCTGGCCTCAGCGTGATGGACTTCCTCAAGCGCACCACGCTCAGCCAGATGACCCCCGAAGCTCTGCGTGCCATCGGTCCTGCCGCCGAACAGCTGGCGCGCTCGGAAAGCCTCGAGGCGCATGGCCTCTCGGTCACCGCGCGCCTGAACCGCCTGAATGGCTGAAATGACGCAAAGACCGGGCGCATATGGCGTTTCTGTGCGTTGCTCGCCGAATATCATTGTTATAGGTCTGTGCTGACGCAAGGAATGTGACTGTAAAGATGACCCGCATCTCGCATATCGAACTGGATGATAGAAATCTGCCGCCGCCAACGCCCGAGATCGAGCAGGAGCGCAAGGTCGCCATCTATGATCTGCTGGAAGAAAACAGCTTCTCGCTGCCCAAACGCGACGACCGCGTTGTGCCCGAGGGCCCCTATCACCTCCAGCTTTCGATCCGCGACAAACGGCTTGTCTTCGACATTGAAACCGAGGCCAACGAAAAAGCGGCCGAGTTTCACCTGTCGCTCGGCCCCTTCCGGCAGGTGGTCAAGGATTACTTCCAGATCTGTGAAAGCTATTTTGACGCGGTGAAATCGCTGCCACCCAGCCAGATCGAAACCATCGACATGGCCCGCCGGGGTATCCACAACGAAGGCAGCCGTGTGTTGCAGGAACGGCTGGAAGGCAAGGCAGATGTCGACACCGACACCGCCCGCCGCCTGTTCACGCTGATCTGCGTTCTGCATTTTGGGGGCTGACGCGTGAAGCCTCTGCCGCAGTCGGTCCTGTTCTGTTGCGACCACAACGCGGTTCG
Source organism: Ruegeria sp. YKSF131 (assembly GCF_059612645.1). NCBI lineage: Bacteria > Pseudomonadati > Pseudomonadota > Alphaproteobacteria > Rhodobacterales > Roseobacteraceae > Ruegeria > Ruegeria sp. YKSF131. The sequence goes on from NZ_JBXWQZ010000075.1 coordinate 5,027, forward strand.
GTCCCCGATGGCCGAGGGGCTGATGAAGAAATTCTATGGCACCGGCACCTATGTTCAGTCCGCCGGTGTGCATAACGATCTGGAAATCGACGGCTTCAGCATCGCGGTCTGCCACGAGGTCGGCGTGGAACTGTCCCGCCACCGATCGCGCTCCTTCGACGAGATGCAGGAATGGGGCGATGACCTCAGCTCGTTCGATCTGGTCGTGGCGCTTTCACCCGCCAGCCAGCGTCAGGCGCTGGAACTGACCCGTGTTTTCCACCTCGATGTCGATTATTGGCCAATAATGGACCCTACCGGGATGGGCGAGACCCGCGAACAAAAGCTACATCACTACCGACAGACCCGCGACCAGATCATTCAGCATCTGAAAGACCGCTGGGGCGAACCAACGGAGGGGACATGAACCAGACCGTCAAAACCTATTTCGATGCCTTCAACGCCGGTGACGTCGATGGCATGCTGGCCTGCCTGTCTGATGACGTGGCCCATCACGTGAATGAAGGCCAGATTCGCGTCGGCAAGGACAAGTTCGCCGCCTTTTGCGCCCATATGAACCGCTGCTACCGCGAAAACCTGACCGACATCGTCGTGTTCGATGCTCAGGGCGGCACCCGCGCCGCGGCCGAGTTCATCGTCAACGGCACCTATCTGGAAACCGACGAGGGCCTGCCCGACGCGCACGGCCAGACCTATCGCCTGCCTGCCGGGTCGTTCTTTGACCTCAGGGACGGCAAGATCACCCGCGTCACCACCTTCTATAACCTTGCAGACTGGACCAAACAGGTCTCGAATGGCTGACGTCACCGACGTCCGCCCCCTGACCGGAGCGGCGCTTGGCGCCGCTCTGGACGATGTTGCCCGCCTGCGGATCAGGGTGTTTCACGCCTGGCCCTACCTCTATGACGGCGATCTGGAATACGAACGCAAATACCTGCAATCCTACCGCGACAGCGACAAGGCCATCGTGGTCGGCGCCTTCGACGGCGACCGCCTGATCGGCGCCTCGACCGGCGCGCCGCTGACCGATCACGCCGACGATTTCGCTGCGGCCTTCGCAGACACCGGGCTCGACTTGTCGCAGATCTTCTATTGCGCTGAATCCGTCCTGCTGCCGGACTATCGCGGGCAGGGCGTCGGCCACAAATTCTTCGACACGCGCGAGGGGCACGCCCGCGATCTGGGCTTTGCCAAATGCGCCTTTTGCAGCGTGCAACGCCCCACCGACCACCCGCTGCGCCCCGACCACTACCGCCCGCTGGATACCTTCTGGCGCGCCCGCGGATACAAGCCCTTACCCGGCGCAATCGCCCAATTCTCGTGGAAGGATATCGGGGAAGAGGGAGAAACGCCGAAGCCGTTGCAGTTCTGGATCAGGGATTTGTAGACGTCGGGGTGGGGAGGTGCAGCAGGGCTTTTCTGTGTGTTGCCGGGAGTGAGGCCACCAAGCTGCCGTTCGCTGCAGGCGCGAAACTGGCTTCTACTCGCGGCGGCAAGCTACGGGTAGCGGTTATTGCAAAGTAGCAAGTATTTAGCGTGAAATGAGGAGTGAGCGGATTGCTTGCGGGCAATGCACATTGCACCTGCTGTTTTCTGGTTCAACAATAAAATTTATTTTCGCACCGATCTTAGTGGATCTTGCCCATTCTCCCAGTCTTGTGGTGCAATTTCCTCGGCAGCCGTGATCAAGAATTTTTTAAGTCTGCCGGACTCGGTTTGCACTCGATCAGCCGTAACCTTTACCATCCCTTTGCGACCAGCTTGATACTGATCCAAACTGGTCGTAATGATATTACCCGTACCTTTCAGAGGACTTTTGATAAGAGTAAACGCGGCAGTGGCATTGTTTGCAGGGTCGAACATTCGGCCATTTTTGCTAACGACATTAAACGCTGTAACATTCGTGTGCAGAACTTCTGGTGCATTGGCAGGCTGCGCCTCAATGTACTCCTTCGTGGCTTGATCCATCTGGAACAGTTTCGTACGCTTTGAGATGAATTGCACATCGCTTGCGGTTTGCCCGATCATAGTGTGTGCTCTGCTCAAAGGAGGCTCAATCCTTTGAGTTAGAATTTCAAGTTGGTTCCTTTCTTCCTTACTTAACCTCTTGTAATACTTCTTAAATCCATCCGGCATTTCAGAAATCGTTCCAAGTGCTTTTCCAAATGCATACTCAATAGTTTTGTTGATATATGGTGCGACCAAACCGAAGCCGCTCCCCGCAGCTACCGACAAGAAAGGGTTGGCTGTAACCCATGCGTCCAAGGCAACAATGAAACTTCCTTGACGCGCCGGCTTCATATAGATTTTGGCCGACTTGGACATGTCCCCTCTGGATTTGTACTTTCCAGTGGTGGCAAAATTAATTGTCGTTGAAAGTGCCCACGTTAGACCTTCAAGGCTTTTTGCAGCTGAGTATGCCTCAATTTCATTTCTCTCAGCGTCAAGGCCATCGATGATGACTTTGTACGGTATTTTTACTTCGGGCAAATATCTAACCTCAATTTACTATTTCCTATGAATTAGTGCGGATACCGTATCCAAGCCTTAGCCTCTTTCAGACAATGATTGACTCGAGGTGAAACGGTTGGGAAAAGACAGTTTAGTAACGATCCTTGATGTGATCATTGTAAAATGATCCCTTAGAGTTCGACGCGATGAAATCTCTGTATACGCTCTCTGGTATGTTGGGGTAGTCGTATCGTCCGCTTTCACGAAACCAAATTGATAACGTACCGCCACTCCATTCAATGCGGGAAATAGCAGACGAGTTAACTTGAGGCATTGTAATCTCCTTTTGAGACGACACTCACAATCTAAGATTGATTCTACAAGCGCGACATTTTCGATGCAGGCCGAAAGACCTCGTTGGGCCAAAGACTTGCAGCACCCAACTCTTAGGGCAACGGCGGCTTTGGGCTCTTCCCCCCCTTCACCCCCCCCGCACCAGATTGATCTGTACACGCGGTGGCTCTCACGGTTTAGTGCCTCGACACATCGGCTCAGGGGACCCCATCAATGAAAGTCGCAACCGCCGCATATGATCTCGACTGGCTCGACAGCTGGGCGCAGTACGAGGACAAGCTGGACCGATGGGTTGCCGAGGCTGCCGGGCAGGGGGCCGGGCTGCTGGTGTTCCCCGAATACGGCGCGATGGAGGTGTCGACGCTTGATGGGGCCGAGGTGGCGGGTGATCTGGAACGCTCGATCCGCGCGGTTTCGGACCGGTTCGAGGATGTACAAAATTTGCACTCGCGCCTCGCAAGCGCGTACAAAACGTACATTCTGGGTGCATCGGCCCCGGTTGTGGATGGGTCCGGTCGCCCGGTGAACCGCGCCGCGTTCTACGCCCCGGACGGTGGCCGCGACCATCAGGACAAGCAGATCATGACCCGCTTTGAACGCGAGGACTGGGACATTGCGCCGGGTGGTCCACTCAAGCTGTTCGACACCGCGCTGGGCAAAATCGGTGTTCTGATCTGCTATGACAGCGAGTTTCCCTTGCTGGGCCGCGCACTCAGCGAAGCGGATATGATCCTTGTACCGTCCTGCACCGAAGCGCTGTCGGGATATTGGCGTGTTCGCATTGGATCGATGTCAAGAGCTTTGGAAAATCAATGTGTTACGGTCATGTCATCGCTGGTCGGAGCAAACGGCTGGTCCGAAGCTGTGGACATGAATACCGGCATGGGCGGCGTTTTCGGCCCGCCGGACAAGGGGTTCCCAGCCACCGGAGTGCTGGCCGAGGGCACTCTGAATCAGCCCGGCTGGACCTATGCGGATGTCGACCTGTCCGCCATCGCCGAGGTCCGCGCCGATGGCCACGTGCTGAACCGGACCCATTGGCCAGAGCAGGACGCCCGAGTCGAAACGGTCACATTATCCACCCTTTAGATGAATCCGCCCTTGAAATAAGGGAAAAATAGGCTCATTTAAGCGCACATCCCCGCAGATTCTGCGGGCGCAACCTAATGATGGAGACAACATGGCCAAGGAAGATACGCTCGAATTTCCCGGTGTCGTGAAGGAACTCCTGCCTAATGCGACGTTTCGGGTCGAGCTGGAAAACGGCCATGAAATCATCGCACATACGGCAGGAAAGATGCGCAAGAACCGCATCCGTGTTCTGGCCGGCGACAAGGTTCAGGTCGAGATGACCCCCTATGATCTGACCAAGGGTCGGATCAACTACCGCTTCAAATAACGCCTGCCGAGATGGCGTTTATCCTGGGATCGGGCAGCCCAAGGCGGCTGGACCTGCTGGCGCAGCTTGGCGTGCAGCCCGACGCCATCCGCCCCCCTGACATAGACGAAACACCGCTGAAGGGTGAGCTTCCTGTTCCGTATTGCAGCCGCATTACGCGTGAAAAAGTAAAGGCAGTTCAATCGGATAGCGACGACATCACGCTTTGCGCGGACACGACTGTTGCACTGGGGCGGCGTATTCTGGGCAAGCCCGAGGATGAGGGTCAGGCCGCAGAGTTCCTGTACGCTTTGTCCGGTCGTCGTCACCGGGTGATCACTTCGGTCGCCGTTCGGCGCGGGAATCGCATCCTGCAACGTGATGTCGTCTCGCAGGTCAAGGTCAAACGCCTGTCGGACGTTGAAATCAACGCCTACCTAGCGACCGGTGATTGGCAGGGTAAAGCCGGGGCCTACGCGATCCAAGGCCCTGCTGGCGCATTCATCCCATGGATTTCGGGCTCGTTCACTGGCATCGTGGGGCTGCCCCTGTCCGAGACCGCCGCCTTGCTGCAAGGGATCGGCTACCCACTATATAGCGAGGCATCATGAAGGGTCGAACCATCGTTCTGGACCATATCCAAGACCGCGAGGCCGCGGCATTGATGGTCGACGGAAAGCTTGATGATCTCCTGATCGCCGCCGACGCACCCGCGCCCGGCACCATCTATCGCGCCCGTGCCGATCGACCGGTCAAGGGGCAGGGCGGCATGTTCCTGACCACACCCGACGGCCCAGCTTTTCTGCGACAAGTCAAAGGGTTGGCGCCGGGTGCCACGCTTTTGGTGCAGGTTGGCGGATATGCCGAGCCTGGCAAGGCCATCCCTGTAACCAACCGTATCCTGTTCAAAAGCCGCTTTGCCATTGTCACACCCGACGCGCCGGGCCTGAACATCTCGCGCAGCATCAAGGATGAAGACAAGCGGGATCAACTGCTTGAAATCGCGCATGAACAAATGGGCGACAGCCCTTATGGGTTGATCCTCCGCTCGTGCTGCATGGATGCGGATGCCGGTGACATTGCCGACGACATTTCGGCCATGCTTGCGCAAGCTGAACAAGTGATGAACGACGAGGGGTCCGACGTCGAACTGCTCAGCGAAGGTGACAGCCCGCATATATTGGCATGGCGCGACTGGACCGACCCTGCCGAGGTTGTGACGAAAACCGGCAGTTTTGAAACCCATGGTGTGCTGGATGCGCTGGATGTCGCCCGTGGCATCTCCGAACCTCTCCCCGGAGGCGGATACCTTTTTATCGAACCAACCCGCGCATTGGTGGCCGTAGATGTGAACACAGGCGCGGATACGTCGCTGGCGGCAGGAACAAAAGCCAACTTCGCTTGTGCCAAAGCTTTGCCACGTGCGTTGCGTGTGCGTGGGCTGGCAGGGCAGATCACACTGGATCTGGCCCCAATGCCCAAGAAAGACCGCCGAGGGTTCGAATCCGCCCTGCGTGCCGCCTTCAAGTCGGATCCGGACGAGACGATATTGGCGGGGTGGACACCTCTGGGGCATTTCGAGTTGCAGCGCAAACGCAGCCGGTTACCTGTCGCTGAGATCCTGAAATGAGCTGCCCGATCTGCGGAGAAGAAACGCAAAAGAAGTTCCGCCCGTTCTGTTCGAAACGCTGCGCAGACATTGATCTGGCCAAGTGGCTGAATGGCTCTTACGCGGTCCCGTCTCAGCGTGAAGACGACCCTGAGACCGAGGGCGATACGGACGAACACAATACAATGCGACCGCACTGAAAAAATGTAAAAAAGCCTCTGGACACTGCCGGTAGCAAGTCATAGAACGCCTCCACCCAACGACAAACGTCGTTCCCGTGCCCGGGTAGCTCAGGGGTAGAGCAGTGGATTGAAAATCCTCGTGTCGGTGGTTCGATTCCGCCCCCGGGCACCATAAAAATCTCCTAATTTTATGATTATAATGAATAAATCATGCATCGGGCTTAACTTATCCACCCAAATATCCACCTTTTGGACTTAGGTAGGCTAGCGACAGTGGAGCCTTGCAACCTGATGCACGGTGAAAGCTAGCGCTCTGGCGATACGACTACAACAACGTTAGGGCGCACTCATCGCTCGGCAACCAAACACCCGTAGAAGCGCGTCGAACGCTTGAGCAATTTGATGGCTCCGCGACCGACGCGCTTACCCAAAACGACGAAGAGGAATATGAAAATCAGACCCGCAGACTCTCGTTATAAATGAGGGAGCCTCGGGGCAGGTCACTTCCCAAGCCGGAATGACGATTCGACGAATGAATGATCGCAGCGCCAGGGCGGACTTCGCTACCTTTCAAGGCGTCATCACAAGGAATGCGTAGTTTCTTAGGGTCAGGATGCATTGATTTCCCGAGCGCTGCGTGTTTCACGGCTCTGAAAACAGAGCGGTGACATGAGCAATCCTTTCTGGCTGACCGACGCACAGATGGCGCGTCTGAAACCCTACTTTCCAAAGTCGCACGGTAAGCCAAGGGTCGACGACAGGCGGATTCTGAGCGGGATAATTTTCATCAACCGCAATGGGTTAAGGTGGCGCGACGCTCCTGAAGCCTATGGTCCACACAAGACGCTTTATAGCCGTTGGAAGCGCTGGAGCGAAAAGGGCATATTCGCGCGGATGATGGTGGGGCTAGCTGTCGAGCACGGCGAACAGAAGACAGTCATGATCGACGCGACCTACCTGAAGGCACATCGAACAGCGACCAGCAGGGCCGCTAAAAAGGGGGGCGCGGTCGCCTGATTGGCCGGACCAAAGGTGGTATGAACACCAAGCTTCACGCCATTTGCGACAGCCAGGGACGACCGCTCGACCTCTTCACCACCGCCGGACAGGTCAGTGACTATATCGGCGCACGGGCATTGCTGGGCGGTTTGCCAAAGGTCGAATAGCTGCTCGGAGACCGAGGCTACGACGCCGACTGGTTCAGAGATGCGTTGAAAGACAAAGGGATACGCGCCTGCATCCCTGGACGAAAACAGCGCAAGAAGACCGTGAAATACGACAAGCGCCGATACAAACGGCGCAACCGCATTGAGATCATGTTCGGCAGGCTCAAAGACTGGAGACGCGTGGCAACCCGCTACGACAGGTGTCCCAAGGTCTTCCTCTCGGCCATCGCGCTCGCAGCCGTCGTCATCTACTGGTTATGAATCCTGACCCTAGGTTTATAGACGAGGTGTGAGCTTTGTTGCTTGGGTAACAGTTTCACTTGCTCTATCCACGACCTTTCGTTTTGTGCGACTTTTCCGAGGCCTCGTGCGCCGCAAAGGCATCAGCATAGTCGGGATGCCAGCGTGAAAGAGCCGGGCGATTGTTGATTATGTCACCGGCAGCCCATTCAACGCGTTTGCTGTCGCGCTCTTCGGACACATCGTTGTCCGGGCAGAGAATGTAGAAATCTCCGGCCGACATGCGCTTCAGCAGGTAGTCGATTGTCTCTTCGCTTGTCCAGGCGGCAGCAGGTTTTTCCGGCATGAATTTCTGAATCATGCCGGTATAGGTGAACCCCGGTACGAAAAGGTGAGTGGTAATTTCCGTCTCGGCCTGTCGCAATTCGTGCGCCAGCATTTCAGTCATGACCTTCACGGCAGCTTTGCTGGTATTGTAAGCGGGGTTTCCGGGCGGTGTGGTGATGCCCTGTTTAGACCCGGTGTTGATTACCACAGCGGGGCGCGCCGCTTTGATCATGCGCGGCAGGAAAGCATGCACGCCATTCATGACCCCAAAAAGATTGACCTCTAGCAGTTTGCGCCAATTCTCCGCGTTTTCCCAACTGTTGGTCGGCAGCGCGATACCGGCATTGTTCATTAGGACAGCTATCTCGCCGAGCGCAAAAGCTTGATCCGCCAAGGCATTCACGGCGGTGGTGTCGGTGACATCAGTCGGAATTGCCTGAACAGTTGCGGACGAGCCGGCCAGATCGCGCAATTCCGCCTCGGCTCTGTCTAATGCCTCACCCGCCAGGTCGACCAGCACAACCCCCAGACCGTCTTGTACAAAGCGTTGGGCTGCGGCTTTGCCCACGCCGTTTGCCGCCCCGGTTACAACGGCCAAGCCGCCTTTTTCAATTGCTTCGCTGTACATGGATCATCAGCTCTTTCTGTGAACGACTGAGTGGCCCTTCAGGGTGCCATCTTTTCCTTGAGACGACCGATGAACGTCTCGTCATCTTGTTGCTTACGCGCAACGAGCAGCTCTTCAGCATCAGGCCCTGCGCGAAAGCGCAGGCGGTTTCCGGTCTCGTTGGCCGCATCCCAAATGACCTTTGCGACAGTTTCAGGCGCAGAAGGGTTCGCGGCCAGCTTGCCAAACAGGCGCCCCATGGCTTCAGCCATTGGCGCGTAGTCCGGCAGCTTCTCATCCATGGCGAAATCGAAAGAACTGCCTCCAAAGTTGGTTCTTATCATGCCCGGTTGGACAATTCGGACCCGAATGCCAAGGGGCTCCAGCTCGTAGTGTAGTGACTCCGAAAGCCCCTCAACTGCAAACTTTGTGCCGTGATAAAGCGCGCCAAGTGGAAATGTGATCTGCCCACCAATGGACGAGATATTGATAACCGTGCCCGACTGGTTCTGACGGAAATGGGGCAGAATAGCCTTGGTCACTTCCATCAACCCAATCACGTTGGTATCAAACTGACGCCGAATGCGATCCATCGAAAAGGCCTCTAACGCACCGTAGGCGCCATAGCCCGCATTGTTCAGCAAAACATCTATCTGCCCGAACCGTTCGATGCCTTCGCCTACGGCCGTTGTAATTGAACCCGAATCCGTCACATCCAGTTGGGCCAGATGTACGTTTTCTAACGCGCCGAGCTCGGGGCCATCCGTGGGGTTGCGCATCGTGGCGATGACATTCCAACCGTTTGCTTGGAAATGCCGGGCCGTCGCTGCGCCAATTCCCGACGAGGCCCCGGTGATAAGAATCGTTTTCATATCTCAAATCCCTCACTTCCTATAGTCACGATAATCACCAAGGCAGGATGAATCTTTCAATATTCTCCAGTTTTCTTGCACAATCCTCCACAATCTGAAGTTTTGGGTAAGTGTTTGCATTGCTCCCGTGGTAAAGATGGGTCGACCCACAGGAGGCATTCATGGGACCTCGGGCGTTATTGGACTATGTTCTCGCTCAACTTGATCACTCAGGCGTCACGCACGGTGTGTTGACACATAAGGACGGTGGGACGGTATTTCTCACCCATCCGGCGATCACCCAACATGACGCAAATGTCTACCGCCCGCTGTTGTGCGCAGTCCTGCAAGGTGTAAAGGAGGTTGGGACCAGCTCCAGAACGCTTACCGTGCGGGCCGGGCAGTCGCTGATCGTCAGCAACGCGCTGCCCGTTGTTTCAAGGATCACCGAGGCCACGCCCGATCTTCCCTATGTCGCGCTCGTATTCCCCCTTGATCTGGATCACCTTCGCGCCTTAGCTCCGGCCTTGCCGCAGTCAACCACCCACCGTGTGTCGGATCCGTTTTCGATTTGCCTCGCACCCACTGGTGATGACATGCGAGACGCCTTGTTGCGATATTTTCGCCAGTGCGAAACCGAAGAGGAACGACACTTGCTGGCGCCGATCACGGCGCGGGAAATCCACGCCCGCCTGCTGATCGGGCAACATGGTGGCACGCTTCGAAAACTGGTGTGGCACGAGAACACGGCTAGCCGGATTTTTGCGGCGACGAACGAGATCCGATCAGATCTGGGCAAACCCCTTACCGTGAGAGAGCTTGCCGCTCGTGTGGGGATGAGCAGTTCGGCCTTCTTCGAACAGTTCAAAGCAGTCACGGGAACCTCGCCGCTGCAATACCAGAAAGATCTGCGTTTGCTTCATGCCCGTAATGAACTTCAAACCACCGGCGCAAAGGTCTCTGAGGTTGCCTACGGGGTAGGATACCAAAGCTCGGCTCAGTTCTCGAGAGAATATGTCCGCAAATTCGGATGCTCACCAAGACAGGATCGAACTTCTGAAGCTGTCCAATAAGGCAATAAGAAACAATCTCAAACGTCACAACCCTGTAGCGAACAAATACCTTTCGGCCCGTTTTTTCCCAAAGCCGCCATTCGCATCAGCAGCGAATGCGTGCTTGTCCGCGGAGTATGAGTTCGAGCAGCGATAAAATTTGTACTTGCGGCGAATGACCGGAATGCGGGCTAGCGACCGCAGAATACCAGCGGGGTGCCGAAGGTCTCTTGTGGGTCGTCCCTGCCTCGTATAGCGACCCCGATCGCGAACGTGCTGCGCCGCACCCGAGTCCAGCCTTGAGCCCTTTCGCAGACGATAGTCAGTGTTCCCTGGAAAACACTACGATCATCGCAATGACTTGGTGGCTGGTTTCCTGACAGGGTTGCCGGATGACCAAGTGTATTCCGAGGCCGCCGCATGGGCGGCCTTTTTTGTTTTCCGAGCTTCCCGATGCGCCGCTTCCCGTTTCATGAGAAGACGCAAATGAATAGACCAACCATTTTGACAGGTGACCGCACTATGGGGCCGCTTCACATCCGGCATTATGCTGGTTCGCTTGCAAGCTGGCTACGCTATAAGGACAGCCATGAACAGTTTCTGCTGTTGGCGGATACCCAAGCCCTGACCGACAACACCCATGACCGCAGAAGGCGCGGCGCAGCGTGATGGAGGTCGGGCCGTATTATTTAGCCGTGAGCGTTGATCCTTGTCGCACCGCCATCTATCTGCAATCGCATCTTCCGGCGCTGGCCGAGTTGTCGATGCTCTAACTGAACTTCGCCAGGGATTGCCAAGTTGTTTGTGTGAATGAGAGGGGTGAGGCTTCGGCCTGTCACGTGGTCATTTCGGCCGCATAGCCGTTGCAAAGGTCGATTGCGTCGGCCCTCGCGTGACGATACGAGACGGCGGAAAGTTGATAGCGGCGGGGGCGAAAGATGGTGTTGATCTGGTTGTTGGCATTTCGGCGCGTTTGAACAGGGATGTCGAGCGCGTCTCCATTGGCGTCTACGGCGCGCCAAAGCCAGTGTTTCACGCCGTTGATCGGGATCACGACCTCGTCCAGATGCCATTTGTCGTTCGGACGCGGCCGATCGCGCCGGATGCAAGCGGTGAAATGCCCGCCAAACCGATAGATCCACAGCCGGACGGTCTTACGGCTGACCAGAACGCCGTTCTCGGCAAGAATATCTTCCATATCCGCAGTGCTCAGTGCAAACCGGTGATACGCCCACACGGCATAAGCGATGATCTCGCGAGGGTAACGAAAGCCTTTCGGGCGCGGCATTGAGGACGCAGCAATCTTCCCGCAACATCTAGCCTCCACAATCTCGCCGAACAACTTGGCAATGCCATTGCGATTAATGAAGGTAATACCGCTCAACACACGCCTTTCATCGACGCGCGGCTTGCCGTTGGACTTCGGGAAGAAGAGCTCCAGACGCGCCATCTGCGCATCCGTCAGCCAGAAGAGATCAGACATGTTCACCGCTCAGTTTTCGAACCGTGAATCACGCCGAAAAGTGGAAATCAATGGGTCCTGACCCTAACACGAAGACCTCCTAGCCAAAAGTTTGCAACAAAGCCGTACTGACTCAGGTGCAGATGACCCTGGCAATCCGAAATGGAAATGAACTAATGAGACAGAGCAATTGTCTCAATCGAACGCCATTGTTCGACTGGCACCGTTTTTGAAGAGTGTACGATGCTGATCCCGCCGAGGGACAACTCTTCCCCAAGAAACTCAATTTCTAACGCGTCACGTTCTGCGAGCAACTGACTTTGGTTTAAGTTTCCGTATGCCAAACTAACATGTGGGGCATCCAATTTGTAGGAACTGGGGTTCACACGATTGGCCGAAATTCTTCGTTTAGATTCGAGATCATCTGGGATTGAAACCGACAGATACAACGCCATGAAATAGTATTCTGAAAACCCGACGTCGCAAACATCGACAGTCGGCGAACTCGAACAATTTCTGAATGCACTCGCCAATTCTCTAACTTCATTGAGTTCAAGTTCAATGTCGCCAAGCAAGGTAAGATGCGGTTGAAAAATTGGGCAGCAGTATTTTCCAGAAAAATCCTTGATCTTGTCTTGCAACCGCTTTTTGCATTGTTCATTAAATTCCAACCAGATCGAATATCCCAAATCATTTCCTTCTCGATATTTTCTCGTCCGCGACAAAATACTGTAACCAGAGTTGGATGTTGATCGAATTGCGTCAGCCTAAAGAGCTAAACGAGTATTCCCATTAAATTTAATTGCAGCGTTTCGTTCTACAAATAAATCAATATCTTGTCCGGATTGGAGGGTGGATACTTCGTGAGGCTGCAGCTGAGCAATTATGGTTTGACCTGAGAAGTTACAGTAACACAATGCACAGGAGCCGAGATACTCAATCAAGTCAAGTCTGGCGTTGAGGCGTAAATCATCTTCCTTCTTTGCGGCCAATTTGATGTTCTCTGGTCGAATTCCATAAGATTCTTCCTTTTTGAGGTCGTTGAGGCCCTTGTTCACGAAGTTCATGGAAGGCGAACCAAGAAATCCGGCCACAAAGCGGGTTTTGGGATTCTCATACAATTCATGTGGAGTGCCGACTTGTTCGACGTTTCCTTTATCCAACACCACAATGCGATCTGCGAGAGTCATGGCTTCTGTTTGATCATGGGTCACGTAAATAGACGTTGCACCCAACTCGTCATGCAGTTTCCGGATCTCCACGCGCATCTGGCCGCGAAGCTTAGCATCCAGATTTGAAAGAGGTTCGTCAAACAGGAACAAACCTGTGTCGCGCACCATAGCGCGGGCCATTGCAACACGTTGCCGTTGGCCACCTGATAGTTGAGCAGGCTTCCTTTCGAGATACTCACCAAGTTGCACAATCTCGGAAACCTTTGCGACCCGACGTTGAATCTCGGCTTTTGGTAAGCCTTGAACTTTAAGCGCAAAGGCAAGGTTTTCGAAGACCGTCATATGCGGATACAGCGCATAGTTTTGGAACACCATTGCTAAACCGCGATCTTTGGGAGGGAGGTCGTTTACTCGCTTTCCCAATATTGAACAGTCGCCGCTGGTAATTTCCTCAAGACCGGCGATCATCCTTAGGAGTGTCGATTTCCCCGATCCTGAAGGGCCGACGAGCACCACGAATTCGCCCTTCTCAATCGATAGCGAGATGCTGTCGATGACTTCTACTGTCTGACGTCAGCGCCAATGGGACAGTTTAGGTCGATTTGATAAGAGAGGGTTTCTGGCTCATCGTAACCGCCAAGGAGTGGAGATGAGAAAGAAACCCGGAACCAAGCG
>NZ_JBXWQZ010000076.1:0-18237 GCF_059612645.1 Ruegeria sp. YKSF131
GAAGCGCTTCCGGTAAAGGTGCCGACATGATCCATCCTCCCAAACAGGATGAATCACAATTCAGCTCTCATGGGAATCCACACGATTCAGGTTTTTGGCGGGGTGCTTTAATCCGGGTTTACGGCCCGGATGAGCTTGCGTTCCAGCACCCGCAGGACGGCTCGCAGATCGTGGCCGCGTTTCAGGATGCGGCCATCCATACCGATGACAGAGTACATCCCCTGCCGGGATTTCAGGCGCGGGTGCTTTTCGACGCGGTAGATCGGGTGCTCAGCAGTGCGCCGGAAGATCGAGAACACCGCCATGTCGCGCAGGTTTGAGATACCATAGTCCCGCCACTCTCCGGCGGCGACCATCCGTCCATAAACGGACAGGATTTGCGACATCTCGTGCCGGTCAAAGGCCACGGGCATCTGCGCTGCGCTTGCCGAAAACCGGTTGGGAGGCTGCATGTTCATACCGCCAGCCTTGCCGGAAATTATGTTTGAATCAAGCCTGATGCGCGGTTGTCCGGCATTTACAACACAAGTGTTACCGCCGACCAACCTGACGGCAGATCAGGATTACCGGCAGCAGGCCGACTGCCAGAATGACCAGTGAGGGCACGGCGGCACCCTCAAGCCTCTCATCCGAGGCAAGCCTGTATGCCTGTACGGCCAGTGTGTCGAAGTTGAACGGGCGCATGATCAGGGTGGCAGGCAATTCCTTCATTACGTCCACAAAGACGATCAACAGCGCAGTCAGCAGCGACGGTGTCAGAATGGGCAGGTGAACGCGCCGCAATGTTCCCAGCGGTGTTTGCCCCAACGACCGGGCCGCGGCATCCATATTGGCATGAACCGTGCTTTGCCCCCCTTCATATGCGCTGAGCGCGGCAGCAAGGAATCGCACCATGTAAGCGGCAACCAGCAACCAAATCGAGCCTGTAACCAACAACCCAGTCGATACATCGAAGGTCTGCCGCATCCAGGCATCCAGCGCGTTGTCAAAGCTGGCGAAAGGTACAATCAAGCCGACTGCGATGACGCCACCGGGCACGGCATATCCCAGCCGCGCCATGTAGGCCGTCGCAGACGACGCGCGCCCGGGTCTCAGACGTTGAAAGAACCCGACACAGATCGCCGCAAAGACAGTGACGACCGCGGCCGTGCCGGCAAGGGTCAGCGAGTTCTGGATGAAACCGATATAGCGCCGCGACAGCAGGTTCTGTTCCGATTCCAAACCCATCTCGACCAGTATGATAACGGGCAGCAGAAACCCGAAGATAACGGGTATCGTACATAACAAGAATGCCGCGACGGCGCGAAGACCGGTCAGATCTTCCGCCGGTTGGGCAGCATGTTTCTTTCCTGCCTGATAGTATTTTGCCTTACCGCGTTGGGTGCGCTCGGCCACAGCCATGATCAGTGCAAAGACAAGCAGGCACCACGCCAGCTGCGCCGCCGCCGCTCGGTCGGCCATGGAAAACCAGCTGGTGTAGATCCCGGTCGCAAAGGTCTGCACACCGAAATACGACACGGTTCCGAAATCGGCGATGGTTTCCATGATGGCCAGAAGCACGCCACCGGCGATTGCCGGGCGCGCCATCGGCAGCGAGACGCGCCGAAACGCCAGCCATGGGTTGTTGCCCAGCGCCCGCGCCGCCAGAAACGCCGTAGCACTTTGTTGCAGGAACGCAGCCCGTGCCAGCAGGTAGACATAGGGGTAAAGCACCAGAATCAGCATCACCGCCGCGCCCCCGGTCGAGCGGATTTCAGGGAACCAGTAGTCGCGCGGCCCCCAGCCCGTTACATCTCGCAAGGTGCTTTGAACAATACCCGGATGATCCAGAATAAAGGTGTACGCATAGGCGAGCACATACGCCGGAAAGGCCAACGGCAAGACCAGCGCGATCTCAAGGATCCTGACACCGGGAAAGCGGGTCATCGTCACCAACCAGGCAGCGCCCGTGCCGATACTGAACGTACCCGACGCAACCAGAACCACAAGGATCAGGGTCGTCACGGTATAGCCGGGCAACACCGTGTCCATCAGGTGCGAGATCGTATCTGTTCCGCCGGTCACCGCTGCCAAGACCACGGCCACCATGGGCAGCAGGCACGCGGCAGCCACAAGATAGGCGACAGCGGCCAACAGCCGTGTGCCGCGTACACCGCGATTGCGTGATCCGTTTTCTGAATAGTCGATCTGGGCCATCATCCCGGCTTTTGATTGGCAAAGGCTTAGGGTCTGCCTTTAATCGACCAAAATGCTCGGAAACACCAGTGCGTCGGTCAACAAATCTGCGACACAAACTGCCGCAGACCTGATTTTCACTGCTATTCGTAGACGCGCTGATCCTCAATCACCAGCCCGTCTTTGGGCAGCGAGCCGGGGGCGACGACTTCGATTGCGCCTTTCAGTTTCAGCACTTCGGCCACCGATCTGGCATATGCCGTATCATCCCCGCCTGTGCTTTCGATCTGGACAGTCATCGAATCCATCTCGCCCTGACGGGTGGCGATGACGCGGGCCTTGACGATTTCTTCATGCTTGTCGACCAACGCGGCAACCTGTTCCGGTCGCACGAACATACCTTTGATCTTGGTTGTCTGATCTGCACGCCCCATCCAACCCTTGATCCGGGTGTTCGTGCGACCGCAAGGAGAAATTCCCGGCATCACGGCGGACAGGTCGCCCGTCGCAAAGCGGATCAGCGGGTAATCGGGGTTGAGTGAGGTTACCACGACCTCACCCACCTCACCCGGCGCCACCGGAGTTCCGGTTCCCGGTGTAACAATCTCGACAATCACGTGCTCGTCGATGATCATCCCGTCGATCGCGGCGCTTTCATAAGCAATATTGCCCAGATCCGCTGTCGCGTAACATTGCAGGCACGAGATACCCCGATCGGCATATTCCTGTCGCAAAGACGGGAACAAAGCGCCTCCGCCAACGGCGGCTTTCGAGAAATGCAGTGAAACGCCCATCTCGTCGGCTTTGTCCAGAATGACTTTCAGGTAATCCGGCGTGCCTGCATAGGCCGTACAGCCAACGTCGCGGGCGGCAGTCACCTGCAACTCGGTTTGTCCGGTTCCTGCGGGCAGAACAGCCGCGCCAACAGCGCGTGCGCCGTTTTCAAAAATCATACCGGCCGGGGTCAGGTGATACCCAAAACAGTTCTGGACGATGTCCCCTGCGCCAACACCCGCAGCATTCAGGAAACGGCCCATGCGCCACCAGTCGTGATCAGTGCTGCCCGGCTCATAGATCGGTCCGGGTGACTGGAACACATGATGGAAATGCCGCGCCGGTTTTACCGTAAATCCGCCAAACGGGGGGCGTTTGGCTTGTGCTCGGGTCAGATCCGATTTCCGCAGAACGGGCAATGTCGGCAAATCTTCTGCTGACATTACCTTATTAGTGTCTGATTCTGACAAATGCGACGCAAATCCAGGGGCCGACATCGCGCGTTTAATCTGCTCCACTAGTGCCCTGGCCTGATCCGAGGCGCGTTCGTCTGTCGAGCGTGTTTCGAGTGCGTCGAAATAGGTCATCGCCATATCCTCCATCCGCTCACAGCCACCTTTTGCGACGACGATAGGACCGCACATCGCGAAAGCTTTTGCGGCCCTCATCGGACATACCCAGGTAGAACTCTTTCACATCCGGGTTTTCGCGCAGGTCGGCTGCCGGGCCATCCATCACGACACGCCCGGATTCAAGAATGTAACCATAATGTGCAAAGCGCAGGGCGACGTTGGTGTTCTGCTCTGCCAGCAGAAAGGACACGCCCTCTTTTTCGTTGAGGTCCTTCACGATACTGAAAATCTCTTCGACCAGCTGCGGAGCAAGCCCCATTGAGGGTTCGTCCAGCAAAATCGTCTCGGGCCGCGACATCAACGCCCGCCCCATGGCAACCATCTGCTGTTCCCCACCCGATGTATAGCCTGCCTGCGACCGGCGGCGTTCCTTGAGCCGGGGAAAATATGCGTAAACCATCTCAAGATCCCGCTGGACCGCAGCAGCCCCGTCTTTTCGAGTATATGCGCCGGTCAGCAAGTTTTCCTCGACGGTCAAGTGCTCGAAACAGTGGCGGCCTTCCATCACCTGAATGACACCCTTTTCAACCAGATCGGCCGGATCGCTTTCATGCACGTTCTGGCCGCGATACTTGATCGAACCTTTGGTGACTTCTCCGCGTTCGGAATGCAGCAGGTTCGAAACGGCCTTGAGCGTGGTTGTCTTGCCCGCGCCATTGCCGCCCAGCAGTGCTGTGATGCCGCCCTTTGGAACGTTCAGGCTGACGCCTTTCAACACGAGGATCACGTGGTTGTAGATCACCTCGATATTATTGACCTCAAGCAGGGTTTCCGCCTGCACGTCAGTGGTTTGTGCCGCATCCAGCATCAGCGCGTTTCCTCATGCCTGCCCGTTCCGGGGCTGTTCGTGAGGAGCGGCAGGCGACCCGCCGCTCCGGTTGTCTGAACGCCCCGGATCACATCCGTGGCGCAACATGCCTTACTCGCAACGTGGCGAGATGCTGTTTTCGGTTGCGTAGGCACCGGAATCTTCATCGATCAACGCGCCGATAACTTCGGCATCTGTCGGTTTGAAGTCCTGTACCGGGTTCCAGGCGCCAGTCGCCGCATCCCACTGAACAACACCGACAAGGCCTGGGCCGCCGTGGTTCTCGCAGGAGACCGAGAATTCAGGGCCGAACCCGGACATGCCAAGAGCTTCCATCTTGGCGTTGGTCATTTCCAATGCTTCCATGCCATCGCGCATCATCGATGCGTCGATATCAGCGGTTCCGTGCATCGCCTGCGCCGTTTTCACAGCCTCGGCTGCCAGCATGGCGGCATAAAGACCACGGTTGTACTGAACTGTACCCAGCTGATCGCCGGCACCTGCAGCCTTGCCCGAGTCAACGACGTACTTTTTCAGGTCGTCATAGACAGGATAGTCCATGCCAAGGCCAGTAAAGGTCAGCGCCTTGTAACCGGTCGCTTTTTCCCCAGCAGGCTGAACGTCGAATTCCGCGCCCGACCACCAGACACCGATGAAGTTTTCCATCGGGAAACGGATGTTGGCCGCTTCCTGAACCGCAACCTGGTTCATGACGCCCCAGCCCCACATGATGACATAGTCAGGCTTTTCGCGGCGAATTTGCAGCCATTGCGACTTCTGCTCCTGGCCCGGGTGATCAACCGGCAGCAAGGACAGCTCATACCCATGCTTTTCAGCCAGAGTTTCCAGCGTCCGGATCGGTTCCTTGCCATAGGCCGAGTTGTGATAGACCAGCGCAATCTTCTTGCCGCTCAGGTCACCGCCATTTTCATCCAACAGATAGTTGATCGCACCGGACGCACCGTTCCAGTAGTTGGCCGGATAGTTGAACACATGGCTGAACACTTTGCCATTCGCAGCCGAGGTCCGGCCATACCCCATTGTGTGCAACGGAATGCCGTCGGCGGTTACTTTGGGGATCAGCTGATAGGTGATTCCGGTCGACAGCGGCTGATACACCAGTGCGCCTTCACCTTTGGTGGACTCATAACATTCCACGCCTTTTTCGGTGTTATACCCGGTTTCACATTCGATCACGTTTGCAGGTACACCGCCAATGCCACCGTCCCGCTCGTTCAGAAGCGTGAAATAGTCGGCGTAACCGTCCGCGAACGGAATACCACCGGCCGCATAGGGCCCGGTTCGATAGCTGAGCGACGGGAACACAAGATCCGCCATCGCAGGTCCTGCCGCCATCAGGGCGCTCAGCGCCACAGTTGCCAGTTTCTTGTTCATCGGGTGTCTCCTCCCTTGATTGATCCGATATTGAGTTCGGGCTTGATCACCCGTCTTTATGATTGGGCCAGCCCTCAGTGCGGGAACGGCCAGAGTCTGAGTTTCTCTTTCGCCACGCGCCACAACTGGGCCAGACCGTGGGGCTCGAGGATCAGGAACATGATGATCAGCGCGCCCACGATCACGAGCTGAAGATGGGCAACGATATCGGTCGGCCAACCCAGAAGATCGACGCCAACCAGTTTGAGCAGAACCGGCAGCAGCACCAGGAATGCCGCCCCGGCAAAAGACCCGAAAATCGAGCCTAATCCACCGATAATCACCATAAACAGCACCAGAAACGACTTCTGGATGCCGAATGCTTCGCCCACCTCGACCGCGCCAAGATAGACGGCAAAGAACAACGCCCCGGCGATGCCCACAAAGAACGAGCTGACAGCGAAAGCGCTGATCTTGGCTTTCAGCGGGTTCACCCCGATGATTTCGGCGGCGATATCCATGTCGCGGATCGCCATCCATGTCCGCCCGGTCGTGCCACGGGTCAGGTTGCGCGCAATGATGGCGCTGAAGGTCAGGAAGATCAGGCAGAACAGGTATGTCGCCCAGGCCGGGGCGTTCGGGCCCGAGATGATAATGCCGAACACGTCACGTTCCGGTGCGTTGATCTGGCCCGAGGCCGAGTAGTTGTAGAACCACGGCACCCGGTTGAAGAGCCAGACCAGAAAGAACTGTGCCGCAAGCGTGGCCACCGCCAGATAGAACCCCTTGATCCGCAGGGAAGGCAGGCCAAACAAAACGCCTACAATCGCGGTAATGCCACCAGCCAGCAGGACATGAATGAACATGCTGACGTCTGGAAATGCGGTCATCAACTTGTAGCAGGCATAAGCACCCACCGCCATGAAACCGCCTGTACCAAGGCTGACCTGCCCGCAATAGCCCACAAGTATGTTCAATCCGATCGCCGCGATGGCATAGATCAGAAAGGGCAGCAGCAGGGCGTTTGCCCAATAGTCGTTGATGATGAACGGAATGATCCCAAACGCCACCGCCAGAACGACATAGTACCGGTACCGGTCGAACTTGATCGGGAAAGTCTGGCTGTCATCCACGTAGGAGGTTTTGAAATCTCCGGCCTCACGATAGAACATCTGTTACTTTCCCCATTCTTCCTGCGCCCGGTTACGGGTCGCGGCGTCCAGCTGGCTGGACCCTTTGGCATATCCGCTCGCCTCAGAGGCGCGCACGAGTTTCAGGTAGGCCAGAACGCCCATGATCAGCCCGGCAAAGGCCAGGATCGCGGCAATCGTCAACTGGCTGTCTGTCAGGTCATTCGAGGTCAGCGCGATGTAGCCAAAGGCCCAGAACCCCGCCCATGCGATTACGTTGATGATGGCGATCACCTTGGTCATGCCGGGGCACCTCTGGTTCTAACGTTCAGCCAATGAACCACTCCGGCCAAGGCTGCGTAGAAGAACAATGAATCCATCGCCCGCAAATATCCTGCGTAAACAAGCATCCTCATCTGCCATTCCGTATCGCCTGTCATTGCAATACTTGAACCCGCCAGGTTGATCTCAAAGCACTCAACCAGCGAACGGGTCAGCCCATAAATCAGCAAGGCAATCGGCAGGGCTTTGAAAAGGGGGTTCAGGTTATCCATCTATACTCTCTCGATAATTTTTTCACCGAAGAGACCCTGTGGTCGGAACACCAGGAAGATCAACGCCAGCACATAGGCGAACCAGTTCTCGGTCGCGCCGCCGACCAGCGGGCCAATCGAGAATTCGAACAGCTTCTCGCCCACACCGATGATCAGACCGCCGACGATGGCACCGGGGATCGAGGTGAACCCGCCCAGCATCAACACCGGCAGCGCCTTGAGCGCGATCAGCGACAGCGAGAACTGCACGCCCGATTTGGTGCCCCACATGATCCCCGCGACCAGCGCCACGAACCCGGCCACCGACCAAACCATGACCCAGATAAAGTTGAGCGAGATCCCGACCGAAAGTGCCGCCTGATGGTCATCCGCCACAGCGCGCATGGCCCGCCCCTGCTTTGTGTACTGGCTAAAGGCCACCAGCGCCGCCACCAGAAGCGCCGCGATCACGGTTGCCACGATGTCGAGGTTGTCGATGAAGAAACCATAGCCGAAGATGTTAAAGGTGACCTCGTCGATCCACAGGTTGATGCCCTGGGGCAGACCCACATCCAGCGTCTTGATCTCGGATCCCCACATCAGGTCGGCCACGCCTTCAAGGAAATAGGCCAGACCGATCGTGGCCATGAACAGGATGATCGGCTCCTGCCCAACCAGATGCCGCATGACAAAGCGCTGCACACACCAGGCCAACAGAACCATCACGCCCATTGTCAGGATGATCGCCAACAGGGCGGGGATGGTCCAGCCGAAGTTATAGACATGTGTGCCGAAGGTCGCGTTGATCAAATGCGCGAAAGGCACTTGCCCGTTCATGATCCCGACCAGTGTCATCGCCGCAAACAGGGCCATAACCCCTTGCGCGTAATTGAAAATTCCCGACGCCTTGTAGATCAGCACAAAGCCCAGCGCGACCAGCGCATAAAGCACCCCGGCCATCAGACCGTTAAGGATGACCTCCGTGGCAAAGATTAACTGCTCAGGCATATGTGCCTCCCCGGATATCTGCTTTGGTCTCAGTCATGGCTGACTCCCAGATAGGCGTCGATGACTTCCTGATTGTTGCGCACCTCGTCGGGCGTGCCGTCACCAATCTTCTTGCCGTAATCCATCACGACCACGCGGTCGCTCAGGTCCATCACCACGCCCATATCGTGTTCGATCAGGGCGATGGTGGTGCCGAATTCGTCATTCACGTCGAGGATAAAGCGGCTCATGTCCTCTTTCTCTTCAACGTTCATGCCCGCCATCGGTTCATCCAGCAGCAAGAGCTTTGGTTCTGCCGCCAGAGCACGCGCAAGTTCCACCCGCTTTTTCAACCCGTATGGAAGGCGCGACACGGGCGTTTTTCGGATGTGCTGGATTTCAAGGAAATCGATAATCTTCTCGACCGCCTCACGGTTTTCAACCTCTTCCGCCTCGGCCTTTCCCTTCCACCAGGCCTGCTGGAGGATGTTGGTCTGCATGAAATTCAAACGCCCTGTCATGACGTTGTCCAAAACGCTCATCCCCTCGAACAGGGCGATGTTCTGGAACGTCCGCGCGATCCCCTGCTGCGCCACCTCAAAGGGCCGCATCGCTGGGCGTTTTGATCCGTGGAACCAGACCTCGCCCTCCTGCGGGACATAGAACCCCGAGATGACGTTCAGCATCGATGATTTTCCGGCCCCGTTCGGCCCGATGATGGCGCGAATCTCACCCTCGCGAATATCGAACGAGATATCCTTGATCGCCACGACGCCGCCAAAGCGCAGAGTGATGTTCTTCATCTCCATCACCACGCCGCCGATCTTGCGACCGTCTTCGGTGACATATCCTTCGGCGTTATCCAGCATCAGTCACTCCCTGACTTGCGCAAAAACGGGATGGCGGACAGGGCGATGGCCGCAGGTCGCGCGGTGCTGTGGCGGCCCTCATTCCGCTGCCACCTTGTGCTGCGCAACCGGTACAACCGGCGCGTCCACGATTTTCAGCGTCGCGCTAATCGATCCCTTGCGCCCATCCTCATAGGTCACTTCGGTCGTGGTCGAGACGCTTTCGGACCCGTCGTAAAGCGCCGCAATGATGTCGTGGAACTTCTCTTCGACAAACCCGCGCCGAACTTTCCGGGTGCGGGTCATCTCACCATCATCAGCATCCAGTTCCTTGTGCAGCACCACAAAGCGATGCACCTGGCAACCGGACAGCATTTCATCAGCCGCTACCGATTTGTTGACCTCTTCCACATGCGCCTTGATCGTCTCTAACACACGCGGATGGCCCGCCAGTTCCTGATAGGACGCATAGGCCACGTTGTTGCGTTCCGCCCAGTTGCCGACCGCTGTCAGGTCAATATTGATGAAGGCCACACAGCGATCCTTGCCGTTTCCGAACAGAACGACCTCGAGAATATCGGGGTAGAACTTCAGCTTGTTCTCGACATATTTCGGCGCGAACATGGACCCGTCGGCCATTTTGCCCACGTCCTTGGCCCGGTCGATGATCCGCAGATGGCCCGAGCTTTCCTCGATGAACCCGGCATCACCCGTTGCCACCCAGCCTTCGGCATCTTTGGTTGATGCCGTGGAATCCGGGTTGTTGTAATATTCGACAAACACGCCGGGCGAGCGGTAGTGGATCTCGCCCTTGTCGTCGATCTTGATCTCAACATCCGGCGCGGGCACGCCAACCGTATCGGCCCGAACCTCACCATCCGGCTGTACGGTGATGAACACGGTTGCTTCGGTCTGACCGTAAAGCTGTTTCAGGTTAATGCCCAAAGATCGATAGAAATCAAAGATTTCCGGTCCGATCGCTTCACCCGCTGTATAGCCAACCCGGAACCGGCCATAGCCCAGCGTATCCTTGAGCGGCCCATAGACCAACAGGTTACCCAGCGCGTATTTCATCCGGTCGCCAAAGCCGACGGGTTTGCCATCCAGCAACTTGCCGCCCACCTTTTTGGCATGCGCCATGAAGTGATGGAACATGCGCTGTTTCAGCTTGCTCGCATCCTCCATCCGGATCATTACATTGGTCAGCTGGCTTTCAAACACGCGCGGCGGGGCGAAGAAATAGGTCGGCCCGATTTCGCGCAGATCGGTCATCATCGTGTCGGCGCTTTCCGGGCAGTTCACGCAGAACCCGCACCAATAGGCCTGACCGATGGAAAAGATGAAATCCCCAACCCATGCCATTGGTAGGTAGGAGAGGATATCTTCATCGCGGGTCAGATGGTCGAAGATCGCTGAATTCTTGGCGCTTTCGATCACGTTGCGGTTCGACAGAACCACCCCCTTGGGCTTGCCCGTTGTGCCCGAGGTATAAAGCATGACGCAGGTGTCGTTATAGGTGATCTCAGAGATGCGCTTGTCCAGCTCTGCATCAAACCGCTGATGTCCTGCCTGACCTTCGGCCATGAGGTCTTCCAGCGCGTTCATCTGGCTGTGGTCGTATTTCCGCATCCCTCGCTTGTCGGTATAGAGGATGTGCTTGATCTGGTGCACTTTTTCCTGAATTTCGATGACCTTGTCGACCTGTTCCTGATCACCGCAGACGACGTATTTCGCGCCGCAATGCTCCATCACATAGGTCATCTCTTCGGCGACTGCGTCCTGATACAGAGGCACCGGAATTGCACCGACCATCTGTGCCGCGACCATGGTCCAGTAATGCGCTGGCCGGTTGCGTCCGACCACGGCAATGTGGTCACCGCGCTCAACGCCAATTTCAAGAAATCCAAGAGCGAGCGCGCGAATTTCCTTGGCCGCTTCAGCCCAGGTCCAGCATTGCCAGATCCCAAATTCTTTTTCCCGATAGGCCGGGGCATCCCCGAACTGGGTCGCGTTGCGGTGTAGAAGCGCCGGAAGGGAGTGCAACCCTTCGGCGCCCGACTGCGTCTGAGCCAATCTTTTTCTCCTCCCCATCCGGCCTCCTCTAAGCCGGAAATGGCGGATCCGGGAAAGCCCCCGGATGCCAGTGCCCCGATTTGGGACACCCGCACGATCAGCGTCAAGTTTTGCCTGATGTTTTCTCAATTCTTACGAATTGTAACAGGTGCAGAAGGGTGATGTTACGTTTTGTACAATATGTACAAATGCAGACTGTTACGAGGAACCCGTTCGTCCCACGCAATTACCGTACCAAACAGGTCCTGTGTGCAGCAGGGACGCCGGACCGGCAAACAGAATTCGACCTTCGGCAGGTTGGCGCGGTTACTGATACTTAGCTTTTAATGCTGCTTTTTTAAAACGACCAACAGATGTTGAGCGCAACGTGTACAGCAACCCCAAAAGTTTCGTGTTCAAGGGCATTGTCTTATCGCGGTAAACGAGACTTGCCTCATAGGGCTTGTTGGCGTCGCAAAGTTCAATGATTTCACCTGCGGCCAAAAGCATCTCTTCCATCAAGGCTTCGGCGGCTTCCGCCTTGCTTGCCTCATCCTCTGAAATTGTTTTGTCTCTTTGGGACTTTCGGCGGAAATCCACGATGGCAGCAGGCACGTATTCAGTGACCCGATTTCTGAATCGCGTCATGTCAGAGCCATTGGCCTGAGTGCCGTCCGATTTGGTGTAGGAGTTGTAATCACCGTATAGGGCCAGGATCGTGCTCGTCTGGTGAAACAAAAGATCTTGCCGTGCAAAATCGAGTTCGACGTAGCGGTCAATTCGGGCCTGTTCTTCGATCATGACCGTTATCGCAGTCTTCGCATCATCTGCTTTGGCACTATGAACCGCCAAAACAAATAAGGCCAAAATCAAAGCAATCCTGGACCCCCAAAGCTTTCCAACTCGACTTGCAATCATAACGAGGTACTCCTTCACCATTGAGAAAGCACTCGAACACTACCACAAATCGGCAAATAAATCCGCCAAGCCGAAATTCGGGCCGTTAGCGCCTGACGCCTTTTGAGCCCCTACAACCAATCCCGCAGGATCGGGATCAGGGGCACATCCGCGGCCGGCATGGGGTAATTGCGCAGGTCATTTGCGCGGACCCATTTCAGCGCCTGCCCCTCTTTCGACTGTGGGATGCCCTGCCATTTGCGGCAGGCGAACAGAGGCATCAGCAGGTGGAAATCATCATAGCTGTGGCTGGCGAAGGTCAGGGGGGCAAGGCACGAGGCCCAGGTGTCGATGCCCAGTTCCTCGTGCAATTCGCGGATCAGGGCGGCCTCGGGGGTTTCGCCGGGCTCGATCTTGCCGCCGGGAAACTCCCAAAGACCGGCCATGGATTTGCCCTCGGGGCGTTGGGCCAACAGCACCCGGCCCTCGATGTCGATCAGGGCGACAGCAGAGACCAACACGGTTTTCACGAGCGGTAATCCGCGTTGATCTCGATATATCCGTGCGTCAGATCGCAGGTCCAGACGGTGGAATTGCCTTCGCCCAGGCCCAGATCAACGGCGATGACCAGATCCTGACCTTTCATATAAGCGGCAGCTGCGTCTTCGCTGTAATCGGGGCTGACCCAGCCTTTTTCGGCCACAAGGATGTCGCCGAAGGAAATGCTCAGCAGGTCGCGGTCCGCCGCGGCACCGGATTTACCGATGGCCATGACGATACGACCCCAGTTCGGGTCTTCGCCCGCGATGGCGGTTTTGACCAGCGGAGAGTTGGCGATGGCAAGGCCGTGGATCTTGGCGTCAGCGTCTGTTGCGGCCCCTTTTACGCGGATTTCGACGAATTTCGTGGCACCTTCGCCATCGCGCACCACTTGCTGGGCCAGATCCAGCATCACGGCTTCCAACGCCTCGGCGAAAGCCGCGTTGCCGGTGGCGTCCACACCCGAAGCGCCGGTGGCGCACAGCAGCAGGCTGTCCGAGGTGGATGTATCGCTGTCCACGGTGATGCAGTTGAACGTCCGGTCTGTCTGCGCGCTCAGCATCGCCTGCAACGCTGATTGTTCGACCTGCGCGTCGGTGAAGATATAGACCAGCATCGTCGCCATATCTGGCGCAATCATGCCCGAACCCTTTGCAATCCCCGCAATAGAGACTGTTTTGCCATCAATTTCGACCTGCGCCACGGCCCCTTTCGGGAAGGTGTCCGTGGTCATGATCGCGCGTGCGGCGTCTTCGATCGCGTGACGGCTGAGACCCGCCTTCAGCGTTTCAAGCTTGGCAATGATGCGGTCATGAGCCAGCGGCTCACCAATCACGCCGGTGGAGGAGGTAAAGACCCGCTCGACCGGAACACCAGTCGCCTTCGAGACGGCCTGCGTCACCTCGGCCACCGAGGTCTGACCATAATGCCCGGTAAAGGCATTGGCATTGCCCGAGTTCACCAGGATCGCCGCCGGGCCATCACTGGGCCCGCCGGTCTTGTCCTGACAATCCAGAACCGGTGCCGCCCGTGTGGCCGAACGGGTAAAGACCCCGGCCACAGATGTGCCCGGGTCCAGCACGGCCAGCATGACATCGGTGCGGCCCTGATATCGCACGCCCGCCGCGACGGTGGCGAACCGCACACCGTCAATTGCAGGCAAATCAGGGAAGGACGCTGGCGCTAGCGGCGAAACCTTGGTGATCTTGGCCACGGGGGTTACTCCTGAATCAGGTCCAGCTGGCGCAGGACTTCGGGTCCGGCACCTTCCAGAGCGGGGCGGTCGATCTGGGCCTGCTGTGTCAGTTCATCGATGCGTGCCTGAATGGCGTCCTGCTGAACGGTTTGTGCAAGCTCTTCGCGCACGGCGTCCAGCGCGGGCGCTTCGGTTTTGCGCTTGTCGTTCAGCTTGACCACATGCCAGCCGAACTGCGTCTGAACCGGGTCGGACACCTGCCCTTTTTCGAGCGCGACCACGGCTGTTTCGAATTCCGGTACCATCTGGCCCTTGCCGAACCAGCCCAGCGCGCCGCCATTGGGGCCGGACGGACCGGTGGAGTGCTCGCGCGCGAGTTCGGCGAAATCGGCGCCGTCATCGAGCTGCGCCTTGAGGTCCTTGGCCTGTTCTTCGGTCTCGACCAGAATGTGGCTGGCATCGAATTCGTCTTCGCCCGCGAAATCGTTGTACTGCGCGTCGTAGGCTGCCTGAATGGCCTCGTCCGTGACAACCGTATCGGTCAGGGCTGTGACGGTCTGAACCGCCAGAAGTGAGCGTTCTTCATTTTTCAGCCGCAGCGTGTTCAGTTTGTTCAGCCCATCCTGCTGTTGCCCCAGCAGTTGCTGCTGGATCAGCTGTTCCAGTACGAAGTCGAACAATACATCATCTTCGGCCTGCTGGTATTGCGGCGGCAGGGCGGCAACGGTTGCGATCACGTGACCCAAAGTGATCTCATCCCCGTTCACACGCGCCACCACGGTGGATGCATCCGGCTGGGTTTCGGCGGCCAGCGGCAAGGCCATCATGGCGGTCAGAGCCAGCGATGGCAGAAAAGTGAGGCCTTTGGGCATTGAATCATCCTATTTCCTTGCCGCGGCAGGGCGCAGCGTTGACACTCTGGAACCTGCCGCTTACATCGCTTTGAAGCCTTGGACAGGGCCGCCTTTCACCCCCCGTATCTATGGGTTGCGCGCAAGGTGGGCAAGCCTGTCAAAAACCAAGACAAGAACAGATCCGCTGGAGTGAACATGCTGGGACTCGGAACGCTCGCCAAAAAGGTGTTCGGAACACCGAACGACCGCAAGATCAAGGCGACCCGCCCCCTGATCGAAAAGATCAACGCGCTGGAACCCGAGTTCGAGAAGCTGTCCGATCAGGACCTGATCGACAAGACAGAAGACCTGCGCAAACGCGCGCTGGATGGCGAAAGCCTTGACGATCTGCTGCCCGAAGCCTTTGCCAACGTGCGCGAAGGTGCCCGCCGCGCGCTGGGACTGCGCGCCTTTGACGTACAGCTGATGGGCGGTGTTTTCCTGCATCAGGGCAACATCTCGGAAATGAAGACGGGTGAGGGCAAGACACTGGTCGCGACCTTCCCGGCGTATCTGAACGCGCTGACCGGCAAGGGCGTGCATGTGGTCACGGTGAACGAATACCTGGCCAAGCGCGACGCGGAATGGATGGGCAAGGTGTTTGCTGCCGTGGGCATGACCACCGGCGTGATCTGGTCGGGCCAGCCTGATGCAGAGAAACTGGCCGCCTATAAATGCGACATCACCTATGCCACCAACAACGAGCTGGGTTTTGACTATCTGCGCGACAACATGAAGGCCGATCTGGAGCAGGTTTACCAGAAACACCACAATTTCGCGATTGTGGACGAGGTCGATTCGATCCTGATCGACGAGGCGCGGACGCCGCTGATCATCTCGGGCCCGGCACAGGACCGCTCGAACCTGTATACCGCCATCGATGCGCTGATCCCGAGCCTGACCGACGAACACTACACGTTGGACGAAAAGGCCCGCAACGTGACCTTCACGGATGAGGGCAACGAGTTTCTGGAGCAGCAGCTGTTGGCTGCCGGTTTGATTCCCGAAGGCCATTCGCTGTATGACCCGGAAAGCACGACCGTTGTGCATCACGTGAATCAGGGTCTGCGCGCGCACAAGCTGTTCCAGCGCGACAAGGATTACATCGTGCGCGACGGCAATGTCGTTCTGATCGACGAGTTTACCGGCCGCATGATGCCGGGCCGCCGCCTGTCCGAGGGTCTGCACCAGGCCATCGAAGCCAAGGAAAACGTGCAGATTCAGCCCGAGAACGTGACGCTGGCCAGCGTGACCTTCCAGAACTATTTCCGCCTATACGAAAAGCTGGGCGGCATGACCGGGACCGCCCTGACCGAGGCCGAGGAATTTGCCGAGATTTACGGCCTGGGCGTGGTCGAGGTTCCGACCAACAAGCCGATTGCCCGTGTGGACGAGGATGATCAGGTCTATCGCACTGCCATGGAAAAATACGGCGCGATGATCGAAGAAACCAAGAAGGCGCAGGAAACGGGCCAGCCGGTCCTGCTGGGCACGACCTCGATCGAGAAATCGGAACTGCTGAGCCAGATGCTAACCAAGGAAGGCATCGCGCATAATGTTCTGAACGCCCGCCAGCACGAGCAGGAGGCGCAGATCGTTGCCGATGCCGGCCGTCTGGGCGCGGTGACCATCGCCACCAACATGGCCGGTCGCGGTACAGACATTCAGCTGGGCGGCAATGTCGAAATGAAGGTGCTGCAAGCGATGGCGGACAACCCCGAGGCTGATCCGTCAGACCTGCGTGCCGCAGAAGAAGCACGCCACGCGGAAGAAAAAGAAAAGGTTCTGGCCGCAGGAGGCCTTTATGTGATGGCGTCCGAACGCCACGAAAGTCGCCGCATCGACAACCAGCTGCGCGGCCGTTCGGGCCGTCAGGGCGATCCGGGCCGTACCGTGTTCTACCTGAGCCTTGAAGACGACCTGATGCGCATCTTTGGCTCGGAACGGCTGGACAAGGTGCTGACCACGCTGGGCATGAAAGAAGGCGAGGCGATCATTCACCCCTGGGTGAACAAGTCGCTGGAACGCGCGCAGTCCAAGGTCGAGGGCCGCAACTTCGACATGCGCAAGAACGTTCTGAAATTCGACGACGTGATGAACGATCAGCGCAAGGTGATCTTTAGCCAGCGCCGCGAAATCATGTCGGCCAATGACCTGTCCGAGATCGTCTCGGATATGCGCGAGCAGGTGATTGACGATCTCATTGACGAATACATGCCGCCGAAATCCTATGCGGATCAGTGGGATACCGACGGTCTGCATGCGGCGATCAAGGACAAGCTGACCATCGACGCCCCGGTTCAGGACTGGGCTGCCGAAGAAGGCGTGGATGACGAGCAAGTGCGGGAGCGCTTGGTTAAGGCCGCAGATGAGATGATGGCCCAGAAGGCGGTTGCCTTTGGTCCCGAAAACATGCGCAACATCGAAAAGCAGGTGCTGTTGCAGACCATCGATGCCAAATGGCGCGAGCATCTGCTGACGCTGGAACACTTGCGCTCGGTCGTGGGTTTCCGCGGCTATGCCCAGCGCGATCCGCTGAACGAATACAAAAACGAAAGCTTCCAGCTGTTCGAAACCATGCTGGACGGTTTGCGGGAAACCGTGACACAGCAATTGTCGCGCGTGCGGCCACTGACCGAAGAAGAGCAGAAGGAAATGCTGGCGCAGATGGCGGCGCAACAGGCGCAGGCACAACAGGCCGTGGACAAAGCCGCAAGCCAAGCCGAGGCCAAGGCCGAAGCGGCGGCGTCAGGCGATGCCCTGCCGGGGTTTGATGAGGGCGATCCGTCAACCTGGGGTAACCCGTCGCGAAACGACCTGTGCCCCTGCGGATCCGGAAAGAAGTTCAAACACTGCCACGGCAGATTGACCTAACGTTAACACCCTTTCATCACAATGAGTCCGTCTCGCGGCCACAAATTGGCCGCGATTGGTGGCGAGAGTGCAAGCTGCTCCTTCAACTGGGGAGGGTGTCTTGTTTGTAGTTCGCAACTACGTAACCATGTGCGGAACGGTCGCTTGTGCCTTGGGCATAGGCTATCTGATGCAGAACGGACCGGCTGCGCAGCAGAACCGCGCGCAGGGCGGTGTTGATGTGGCCTCCGTTGCCGATCAGTCTTCGATTCTGTCGGGGCTGGACGGTATCGTGCTGACGTCGGCTACAGTATCAGATGCCGATCCGGTCAATGTCACACCGGCACCCCGCGCTGTACCCGCTGTCCCCAGAACATCGAGTTGCAGGATCAGCGCGCACGCGACCGCAGCGCCCGGTGCCTTGGCGCACCTGTCGCTGAAAGCGCCGTGCCACAAGAATGAGCAGATTGAAATTCACCATAGCGGCCTCACTGTTAGCCAGATGACTGACGCCAGCGGCGCGCTGGATATGGCGATCCCGGCCCT
>NZ_JBXWQZ010000077.1:0-17630 GCF_059612645.1 Ruegeria sp. YKSF131
GCCGAAGCCGAAGCCGAAGCCGAAGCCGAAGCCGAAGCCGAAGCCGAAGCCGAAGCCGAAGCCGAAGCCGAAGCCGAAGCCGAAGCCGAAGCCGAAGCCGAAGCCGAAGCCCCGGTCGCTGAAAAGACCGTCGAACGCGTAGTTGAAAAACGCGGCGGTTTCGTTCCGGCCCTGTTGGGTGGGGCGCTGGCCGCCGTTGCAGGTTTCGCGCTGGGCAATGGAGGGCTGTTGCCAACCGGCCCGGACAACTCGGGAGCGCTGGCAGAGCTGGAAGCAAAGCTAACAGAACAGTCGGACCAGATCGCCAAGCTGTCACAGGCGCTTGCAAACAGCCCTGATGTGTCTGGACTGGCAGATCAGGTCAAAACGTTGTCGGACAAGCTGACACCGGTTGAGAGCGACCTCGGCACGGTAAAATCCTCGGTTGATGCGCTGTCCGGTCAGGTCGCGCCATTGACGGACCGGGTCGCTGCGCTGGAAAAAGCCCCGATCGCCTCCACTGCCTCGCCCGAGGCAACCGCCGCGTTTGAGGCGGAACTGAAGAAACTTCAGGACTCGCTGGCGGCGCAACGGGCTGAAGTCGAAAAAATGGTTTCGGACGCTCAGGCTCTCGAAGCGAAAGCCTCGGCAGATGCACAAGCTGCAATGAATGCTGCCATTCTGGCGCGTCTGCGTGGACAGCTGGACACCGGCCAGCCTTTTTCGGAACTGGTTGCTGAACTGAAGGCAGGCGGTGTGAATGTACCGGACGCCCTGTCCGGCCCGTCGGAAAAAGGCGTGGAAACTCTGACCGCGCTACGGGCGTCGTTCGAGCCTGCGGCGCGAAATGCATTGGCCGAGGCGCGCGAGGCCGACAAAGGAACGGGTTTGGTCGCCTTCCTGCAACGTCAAACGGGTGCCCGTTCCGTCACGCCTCAGCAAGGTGATGGTCCAGACGCTGTTCTGTCGCGTGCGCAGGCTGAGCTTGCGAATGGCGACCTGACCAGAGCGTTGAATGAACTGAAATCACTTCCCGAAGTGGCGCAGGCTGCGATGGCCGATTGGGAGCAGGCGGCCGGGACACGAGCCTCCGCCATTGACGCCGTGAATACGCTGGCTTCCAGCCTGAACTCGAACTGAAGGACCTGCCATGCTGTGGTCATTGTTTAAGATCCTCGTTTTTGTTGCGATTATCGGCCTGCTGGCGCTGGGCGGTCACTTCCTGATGCAAACCAGCGGTGGGGTGCAGATCACCGTCGCGGGCACGGAATTCACCCTTGGGCCGCTTCAGTCGGTGATTGCGCTGGGTGTTCTGGTATTTGCGGTCTGGCTGTTCTTCAAACTGCTTAGTCTGTTGGTTGCGACGCTCAAATTCCTCAACGGCGACGAAACCGCCCTGTCGCGGTATTTCGACCGCAGCCGGGAACAGCGCGGCTATCAGGCGCTGGCCGATGGGTTGATGGCTTTGGCCTCGGGCGAGGGGCGCATTGCCATGACCAAGGCCAGTAAAGCCGAAAAGCTGTTGAACAAGCCGGAACTGACGGATCTTCTGGTGGCCCAAGCTGCCGAGATGACGGGTGACACCAAGAAAGCTTCGGACACCTACAAGAAACTGGTGACAAACAGTGCGACCCGGTTTGTCGGTGTGCGCGGTATCATGAAACAAAAGCTGGCCGAGGGAGATGATGAAACCGCCCGCAAGCTGGCCGAAAAGGCGCTGGCCATCAAACCGCGCCACGAAGAGACACAGGACGTACTGCTGAAATTGCAGACCAAGGCGCAGGATTGGGCTGGTGCCCGGTCGACGCTGACTTCCAAGTTGAAAGCCGGGTATCTGCCGCGCGACGTATTCAAACGCCGCGATGCGGTTCTGGCGCTGTCCGAAGCCAAGGGAATCCTGGATGAAGGCGCGACTGTCGAGCAACAGGAGCGCGCGATCGAAGCCAATCGCCTGTCGCCCGACCTGGTGCCTGCCGCCGCCATGGCGGCCCGAGCGTATATCGCCAAGGGCAAGTCCCGGGCAGCGACCAAAATCCTGAAAAAAGCGTGGGAAGTTCGTCCACATCCGGATCTGGCCCATGCCTTTGCCGAGATCGCGCCGGATGAAACCCCGGAACAACGGGTCAGGCGTTTTACGGCGCTGACACGCACCCATCCCGAAAATCTGGAAACCCGTCTAATCCTGGCCGAACTGAACATTGTGGCCGAAGACTTCCCCGAAGCCCGCCGTGCCCTGGGTGATGTCGTGGAAAAACGGGGTGACGCGCGCGCCTATACATTGATGGCCGCCATTGAACGCGGCGAGGGTGCCACCGACGCCGTTGTCCAAGGTTGGCTTGCCAAGGCACTGAACGCGCCGCGCGGCCCGCAATGGGTGTGCGACAACTGTCATGACATTCAACCCGAATGGGGACCTGTTTGTCAGAACTGCCACAGCTTCGATACGCTCAGTTGGCAAACGCCACAGACACCCGAGATTGCAACAGCGACCGGGGTTCACATGCTGCCCCTGATCGTCGGTGCACTTGAGAGCCAGACCGAAGAACCCGAAACAGTCGAGCCTGCGGAAGACGATGATGTGGTTGAAGTCTCAGTGGACGCTGTAGAGGTGGCGGACGACGCAGAGGCTCAGAAACAGGTCTGAGCCCTGCTGTTGCTAACTGTGAATTGTCGCAATCAATTCGGTTTGCTAACGTCATCCTCGCGTCGGGGAGGGCGTTCAAATCCAAATGCTGGACTACTCTCACAACACTTGGTTGGTGGTGGCTTCGCTTGCCGTGGCGCTCATGGCCGGGTTCACGGGTCTGTACCTGACGCACGGCGCGTCAAGGCTGGATAGCCAGCGGCGCAAGTTCGTGGTGGCATTGGCCGCTGTCATTCTGGGCGGCGGCATCTGGTCGATGCATTTCGTGGCGATGCTGGGGCTGCAACTGCCAATTCTGTTTTACTATGATGCCCTGATCACTCTGATGTCGGCACTGGTCGCGATCCTGATGGTCGGGCTGGCGTTGCTGCTGCTGCATTTCCGGCCTCGCTCGGTTCAGACGATGATCGGATCTGGTGTGATTGTCGGGCTGGGCATCGTCGCGATGCACTTTGTCGGGATGGCTGGTATGCAGCTTTGCCGCCCTGTCTATGACATTTTCGATGTTGCTCTGTCAGCACTGGCATCAGTAATCTTGTCGGTGGCTGCAATTTGGGTGGCTTATGGCAACCGGACACAACGGAACATCCTGCTTGGCACGGTTTGTTTCGGACTGGCGGTGTTCACAATGCATTTTGTTGCCACGGGCCTGACTGATTTCGTCGCGAGCGACAGCCTCGGCGGGGCGGGTCCAGCGCTGGATAATCAGGTTTTGGCAATGGGGGTGACGGTATCCGTTTTCCTGATCTGTGGCGCTTTCCTATTGACCGGTATCACGTTCATAGAACCAAAGCCCGTGGCTGCACCTGCCTCGGGACCTGTGTCGGAACCCGCCCCAATGCGCGCTGGTGTTCCGTATGAGCGCGAAGGCCAGACTTTTTTTGCGCATCCCGCGCGGATCGCCGCCATTCGGGCCGAGGGGCATTATACGGTTCTCTATATGGATGCAGAGAAACTGTTCTGCCCCTGGTCGATCACGGATGCGGAAACGCGACTTTTGCCCGAAGGCTTCCTGCGGGCGCATCGTAGCTATCTGGTGAACCCGAAACACGTCTCGCGCTTTGAACGTCACAAGGACAATGGCACCTGCTATTTCGATGGCGTTGACGCGCTGAGCAAGGTGCCGGTCAGCCGGTCCCGCCTGACGGATATTCGCGAAGCACTGGGATTGTAGGCGCAACTCGTGCAGTTCTTTCGCATTTCGTGAAACAAGCCGCGCGCTCCGTTTTCCTTAACTGGATCAGTTAAATCCGCCGTTCTTTCCTTACCTCAGGTCCCCCAAGGCATATCGCCCGGACCCAGGGAGGAAAAACATGATACCAGCCGGCTTTGAGTATCACCGGCCAGGCGACATTGCCTCGGCCATCGGCATTCTACAGGAATACGGGGACGAGGCGCGCGTGATCGCGGGCGGGCATAGCCTGATCCCGATGATGAAGCTTCGCATGGCCGAGATGGGTCATCTGGTCGATCTTCAGGCCATCGAAGAGCTTAAGGGGATTGAGGTCGGGCCTGACACCGTTACTTTGGGTGCGATGGTCACGCAGCACGAGCTGATCACCCATGGGGATCTGGCCGGTGCCATTCCGCTGATCCGCGAGGCGGCTCTTCAGATTGCGGATCCGCAAGTGCGCTACATGGGTACTGTCGGTGGCAATGTGGCCAATGGTGACCCGGGCAATGACATGCCGGGGCTGATGCAGTGCTTGAACGCCTCGTTCGAGTTGTCCGGCCCGGACGGGAAGCGGACAGTTGCCGCGCGTGATTTTTATGAGGCCGCGTATTTTACCGCCCGCGAAGATGAAGAAATCCTGACCCGGATTTCGATCCCTGTACCGGGTACAGGCGTGGGGCAGGCCTATCAAAAGCAAAAGCGCAAGATAGGGGATTATGCGACCGCCGCCGCGGCTGTGATGGTTGGCAACGGTCATGCCTCTGTTGCGATGACCAATCTGGCCGACACGCCCATCTGGTCGGATGAGGCCAGCACGGCGCTGGCCGGTGGCGATGTCGAAGGGTGCGTTGCCGCAATGCTAGACGCGATCGATCCGGTCGCTGACAACCGCGGCCCCGTCGAATTCAAGAAACACGTGGCCGCCGTGGTGCTGCGCCGCGCCATCGACCATGCTCAAAGCCGCGCGGGCTGAGGGGGAGGGAACCAATGTCTAAAATGCATGTCAAACTGACCGTAAACGGCAAGCAGGTAGAAGGTCTGGCCGAGCCACGTACGCTGCTGATCCACTTCCTGCGGGAAGACCTGAAAATCACCGGTCCACATATCGGTTGTGAAACCAGCCATTGCGGTGCCTGCACCGTGGATATCGACGGCAAGTCGGTCAAATCCTGCACCGCCTTTGTAGCGCAGGTAAACGGTGCTGAGATCACAACCGTTGAAGGCCTGACCAATGATGATGGCAGCCTTGGAGTGTTGCAGGAAATGTTTCGTGAACATCACGGGCTGCAATGTGGGTTCTGCACGCCGGGCATGATCACCCGGGCGCATCGTCTGTTGCTGGAGAATCCGAACCCGACCGAGGAGGAAATCCGTTTCGGTATGGCCGGAAACCTATGCCGCTGCACAGGATACCAGAATATCGTCAAGGCGATCTCGGCTTCGGCTGACTTGCTCCATGCACAGAAGGAGGCCGCGGAATGAACGACCAGACTCTGACCCCCGAAGAACGCGCAGCCAACCTCAAAGGTATGGGCTGCGCCCGAAAGCGCGTCGAGGACGTGCGTTTCACCCAGGGCAAGGGTAATTACGTCGATGACATCAAGCTGGACGGGATGCTGTTTGGTGATTTTGTGCGATCTCCTTACGCTCATGCCCGCGTCGTCAGCGTGAACAAAGAGGCGGCCTTGGCACTGCCCGGCGTGATCGCCGTTTTGACCGCCGAAGACCTGTCGCCTTTGGGTTTGCATTGGATGCCGACACTGGCCGGTGACAAGCAGATGGTGCTTGCCGATGGCAAGGTGCTGTTCCAGGGCCAGGAAGTTGCCTATGTCGTGGCCGAAGACCGCTATGTCGCGGCGGATGCCGTTGAACTGGTCGAGGTCGAATACGAAGAGCTTCCAGTTATCACGGACCCGTTCGAATCGTTGAAGTCGGACGTGGTGCTCCGCGAAGATCTGGAAGGTCAGACCGAAGGCGCACATGGGCCGCGTAAGCATCACAACCACATCTTCACGTGGGAACAGGGCGACAAGGACGCGACCGAAGCTGTGCTGGCCGAGGCAGACGTGGTCGCCGAAGAGATGATCTATTACCACCGCACTCATCCGTGCCCGCTTGAGACCTGCGGTTGCGTGGCGTCGATGGACAAGGTGACCGGCAAGCTGACGCTCTACGGAACGTTCCAGGCCCCTCATGCAATCCGGACAGTAGTGTCGCTGATTTCGGGGCTGGCCGAGCACAATATCCGCGTGATCAGCCCCGATATCGGTGGTGGGTTTGGCAACAAGGTGGGGGCCTACGCAGGCTATGTGTGCTCGGTGGTGGCCTCGATAGTTACCGGCAAACCGGTGAAATGGGTCGAGGACCGGATGGAAAACCTGATGTCCACTGCCTTTGCCCGTGACTACTGGATGCAGGGGAAGATTGCCGCCACCAAAGATGGAAAGATCACTGGATTGTGGTGTCATACCACGGCGGATCACGGCGGTTTCGACGCGTGTGCCGACCCGACCAAATTCCCTGCCGGGTTCATGAATATCTGCACCGGGTCTTATGACATCCCGACTGCCTATCTGGCAGTGGATGGTGTCTATACCAACAAGGCGCCGGGCGGTGTGGCCTATCGCTGTTCCTTCCGCGTGACCGAAGCTGCCTATTTCATCGAACGCATGATCGAGGTTCTGGCCATCAAGCTGAACATGGACGCGGCCGAGTTGCGTCGGATCAACTTCATCAAGGCAGATCAGTTCCCCTATCAATCCGCGCTGGGCTGGGAATATGACTCGGGCGATTATCACACGGCCTGGGACAAAGCGCTGAAGGCTGTGAACTATGAGGGTCTGCGGGCGGAACAGGCACAGCGGATTGCGGATTTCAAGGAAGGAAAAACGCGCAAGCTGCTGGGCATTGGTCTGACACATTTCACGGAAATCGTCGGGGCCGGACCGGTGAAGAACTGCGATATCCTCGGGCTGGGGATGTTCGACAGCTGCGAGATTCGCATTCATCCGACCGGATCAGCGATTGCGCGGCTTGGAACGATCAGCCAAGGCCAGGGCCATGCCACAACCTTTGCCCAGATCATCGCCAGTGAAATCGGCCTGCCCGCCGATGACATCACGCTGGAAGAGGGTGACACGGATACCGCACCTTACGGGCTTGGGACTTATGGGTCCCGGTCTACTCCGGTCGCTGGCGCGGCCACAGCAATGGCGGCCCGCAAAATTCGGGCAAAAGCCCAGATGATCGCGGCCTATCTGCTGGAGGTGCACGACAACGATGTCGAATGGGACGTGGATCGCTTCGCTGTCAAAGGCGCGCCTGAGCGGTTCAAGACCATGAAGGAAATCGCATTCGCCGCCTATAATCAGGCCATTCCCGGGTTGGAGCCGGGTCTGGAGGCCGTCAGTTACTATGACCCGCCCAATATGACTTATCCGTTCGGGGCCTATATCTGTGTCATGGAGATTGACGTGGATACTGGTGAATGGGAAGTCCGGCAGTTTTATGCGCTGGATGACTGCGGCACCCGGATCAACCCGATGATCATCGAGGGTCAGGTCCATGGCGGTGTGACCGAGGCGTTGGCCATCGCGATGGGTCAGGAGATTGCCTATGATGACATGGGCAATGTGAAAACCGGTACGCTGATGGACTTCTTCCTGCCGACCGCGTGGGAGACGCCGAACTATACTACCGACCATACGGTGACCCCGTCCCCGCACCATCCGATTGGCGCAAAGGGTGTGGGGGAAAGCCCAAATGTCGGCGGTGTGCCCGCGTTCTCGAACGCAGTGCATGACGCGTTCCGACCCTTTGGACTGGTGCAGAGCCATATGCCGCACGACCACTGGCGGATTTGGAAGATTGCCAATGGTCTGGGGATGCATGGGTGAATGGGATCGGACCGGCTGTTGCCGGTCCGACCGACGGAGGGGGCTCTGCCCCCTCCGAACCTCGCCCGGGATATTTGGGGCCAGATGAAGATAGGATCCTGGTTTTGACCTTGAAAGATGTGCAGAACGGGTTGGTTGCGCAGGGCTATGTTGCCGATGATCGGTTGGCCATGGCGTTGCATCTTGCGCAACAACTTGGGCGCCCGTTGTTGCTGGAGGGGCCGGCGGGTGTGGGGAAAACCGAAGTTGCGAAAGCGGTGGCAACCTGGCGCGATACGCGATTGATACGTCTGCAGTGCTACGAAGGTCTGGATGCCAGCCATGCCATCTATGAATGGAATTATCAAAGACAGCTATTGGCGATCCGGGCGAGCGAAGCGCAGGGTGGCGTCGCGGAGGCGCAGCTGTTTTCGGATGAATATTTGCTGAAAAGGCCTTTGTTAGAGGCTATCTCGGAAACAAAACCTCCGGTTCTGTTGATTGATGAGATTGATCGGGCGGATGAGGAGTTTGAAGCCTACCTTCTGGAAATCCTGTCAGACTTTCAGATCACGATACCCGAGCTGGGAACTGTGCAGGCACAAGTTCGGCCTGTCGTCATTCTGACGGCCAACGGGACGCGGGATTTGTCGGATGCGCTGCGCAGAAGATGTTTGTACAGCTTTCTTGACTATCCTTCGAGAGAGACCGAATTGGCGATCCTGCGGGCACGACTGCCTGAAATTGAGGGGATTCTAGCGCGTCAGATCATTGGGGTTGTGCAGGCGCTGCGTCAGGAAGACCTTGAGAAGAAACCGGGCATCGCCGAGATGCTGGATTGGGCAGCGGCCCTGTCCGGGTTGGGTGTCAATGATCTGGCCAAATCCCGCGAAGACGTGCAGGCGACGCTAGTGTGTTTGCTGAAAACTGCCGCAGATTACAATGCGGCACCGCCCGAAGTGATGGATCGCCTGATCGGAAAGGTCGCGTGATGCAGGCCACGCGCTTTCCCGCCCGGGCCTTGGGGCTTGCTGACCGCATGTCGGGTTTCATAGCGCATTTGCGCATGAATGGCATGCAATTGGGCGCCTTGTATGCGGGGGACGCGCTTGCCGCCCTATCCGAAGTGGATGCAACGGATGCCAATCAAGCCCGGCAAGCCATGTGCGCGGTCTTGACCGGAGACGCGGACGATTGGCGCAGGTTTGATGAACTGTACGATGCTTATTGGTTCAACGCTGGTGCGCAGCGTTCGGGAAAAGCGAAAAACAAGCATGTGCGGGTGCAGTCCGCCAAGCCAATGATCTGGCAGACCAGAACTCAAGCTGAAGACGAACCACGATCCGGGTCAGCACAAGAGGCCACTATGCCTGACTGCGGTGAAGGGGAAGCCGAAGGGGTGGACGGCAAGTTGATCGCCACGCGAACGGCCAACCTGTCACGCCGGGATTTGCGAGAGTTAATGGACGACGAGGCCCTAAAGCAGGCTGAAACAGCCGCGCTGGCCTTGGCGCGGGCTTTTCGGGACAGGCGATCGCGCCGCCGGAAACGGGCGTTGCGCGGGGCTGTTCTGGACATGCGCCGAATACAGCGCGCCAGTCTGGCGCGAGGCGGTGAGCCGCTGGACCTGTATCGCCGAGCGCGGCCGCCGCGCCCGATGCAGATTGTGGCATTGTGCGACGTGAGCGGCTCGATGACCGTGTACTCACGTGTGTTTCTGGCTTTCCTGAAAGGGTTGATCGGCAGCGGGATCAAAGCAGATGCGTATTTGTTTCACACGCGATTGATGCGGGTTACAGATGCGTTACGCGACCATGATACTCTCCGGGCCGCGGGTCGGTTGTCGCTGATGGCCGAAGGCTTCGGCGGCGGCACCGATATTTCCGGCAGTCTTGAGCGATTTCTGTCGGGATACGGCGCGCGGGCACTGAACGGGCGTACTGTCGTTCTGATCCTGTCGGACGGATATTGCAGTTCTGATCCGCAGGCTCTGGGGGATATGCTTGCGCGTATCAGGCGCAAGGCACGCCGTATCGTCTGGCTGAACCCCTTGAAGGGCTGGAAGGACTATCAACCAATTGCGGCAGCGATGCAGGCGGCTGAACCCTATCTGGATGCGCATTTACCGGCCAATACGCTGGATGCATTGGCGGCGCTTGAGCTGCAGTTCCAAAAGCTGTGAAAGGAGTCTGACCTTGGCGAATTTCGACATTTTTGACACCATCGATCAGCTGCGCGGAACCGGAGAGGCCTTTTGTGTGGCGACGGTTTTGCGCACGGCGGATGCGACCTCGGCCAAAGCTGGGGGGAAGGCGGCGGTTACCCAGGCGGGTGAAATTCTGGGTCATCTTGGTGGGGCTTGTGTGCAACGCGCGGTCCGGGCAGCGGCGCAACAGGCTTGGGCGTCCGGAATGCCGCAGATAATCCGTGTCAAACCTTCGGAAAAGGTGGTGAACATGACGGATCCCGATGGTGTACAAACATTCAGAAGTGGGTGCCCGTCCGGCGGTACCGTTGATCTATTGGTCGAGCCCTATCAACACGCGCCCCGGCTGGTGATTTTCGGCGAGGGGTTGATTGCCAAAGCTCTGGCGGCGCATGGATCTTTGGCGGGGTTTCGTACGGTTGTCGAGGATGGGCTTGATATTGCTGGAAACCATGTGCGGTTCGCCTTGGAACAGGTCGATGTGTTGGGCGTGGAGCCGCGGGACTATGTCGTGGTGGCTGCGCAGGGGCGCAGCGATGCGTCCGCCTTGAAGGCTGCATTGGAAACCGATGCGGCACGCGTGTCGATGGTGGCCAGTCGCCGCAAGGCAGCTGCCCTGACTGCAAAGCTTATCGCCCAGGGATTGGACCCTTTGAAGGTTGAGCGCCTGAAATCTCCGGCGGGCTTGGACTTATATGCCATAGACCCGCATGAGATCGCCCTGTCGATTTTGGCTGAGATCGTGATGTGGCGGAACGGTGAAAAGGCAGCAAAGGTGTCGCATGATGAAAAGCTTGCTTGAACGCCTTTACCGCATGTGGCCTGCGTGGCTGGAACAAAGGATAGCCAAGGTTGCAACGTGCGTATTCCGAAGATGTTGTTGAACAAAGGAAAGACCTGAATGGAACTGACTGATGAAATCCGTATCGCAGCGCCACGGGACGTCGTTTACCGCGCGCTTAACGATCCCGACATATTGATGGAATGCATCCCGGGATGTGAGGAACTGACGCAGAAATCACCAACCGAGCTTGAGGCGAAAGTTGTTCTGAAAATAGGCCCGGTCAAAGCGCGCTTTGCAGGTGAGGTCACATTGGACACGGCCAATGCACCAAATGGGTTTTCCTTGATGGGTGAAGGCAAGGGCGGGGCGGCTGGATTTGCCAAGGGCGGCGCAGACGTATCGTTGACCGAAGAAGGGGACGAAACCGTGCTGAAATACACGGCGAAGGTTGATGTTGGTGGCAAGATTGCTCAGCTCGGCAGTCGGTTGATTGCGGGAACCGCCAAGAAGTTGTCGGCAAA
This sequence comes from Ruegeria sp. YKSF131, assembly GCF_059612645.1. Taxonomy (NCBI): domain Bacteria; kingdom Pseudomonadati; phylum Pseudomonadota; class Alphaproteobacteria; order Rhodobacterales; family Roseobacteraceae; genus Ruegeria; species Ruegeria sp. YKSF131. The sequence continues at coordinate 11,184 of NZ_JBXWQZ010000077.1, forward strand.
GTTTTTTACGCGGTTCGGAGAGATCGTGTCAGAGCAGTCGGCTGCATGATCCGGAGCGTTCCATAGCCTAGAGGTTATCAAAGCAGGGACCACTGTCGACAAGGCGGGGAAACCCGCCGTCAACCGAAGGAGTGGCAATCGGCGGTATCTGCAAATTCTCAGTCAAGACAACGCTCTTCAGAGAGAGCTGCGAACACGTCCGTCAACGGAGGGTTGAAAATTGGGTTCTGCCCATAAAAATTTGGCTTTTCCCGAAATAACCGGTAGATTTTCTGTAAAAGGTGGAAAACACCGGAGGCAGTAAGAGAGCAGATGTCACAGGCAAAAACTCGTGTTTTGCGGACCACGATACCTGCCGGTCTTGTAGGCAAACGGGACGGTCTTTTTTTCTTGTGGGGCGAGATTGAGCGCGCCCGTTTGAAAATTGAAGACGGAGGCCGTCAGGACGCTGCAACGCCGGACGGGCCAAGTGTAAACATGGCGGGCGCAACCAGAAGGTTGGTGCAGATACCGGTGGACGAGTTCATTTTCTTCTGATGGCAAGGTCTGGACGGGATTGGCTGTTTACAAACGGCAATGCCGCTCGCCGGATCTGTAGATTTACTGAGGGAAATAGACCCTAACCAAACTGCCCGTGACAGAACCAGCCTGCAGACATGGTTCCGCCATGGCCGTAAAACAGCCACAACCGCTCGCCCTGCTGTGTCACCACAACCCAGTAGTCCCGCACGCCGCTGCGCCAGTTCGGGTCATCCAGCCACCATTCCGGTGCGATCCGTTCCGGGCCGGTGGCCTGCGCCAGCTGCCAGTTACGTCCGCGCCAGCGAAAGGCGCTGGGCACGTCGGGGGTTTCCGGGGCCATTACCGGCTCAGGCTGCCACATCAGCAGGGGGCGCGGGCGTGGCGGCACAGGCCAGTCGCGCGCAGGTTCCGACCATGCCGCCGCCAGCGTTTGCGCCGTTTTCTCAGGGATGTGCGAGGCCGCCGGATGGCGCCGGGTGATCGCCTCAAGCCCCACCCGCGCGCCCAGCTTGCCGATCAGGTCATCCACGGCGGTATTGCCCGCCAGCCGGTTGCGGGCCACACGGCGGGCTTCGGCATGGCCGGCCACGGTACGGGCGTGGATGGGTTCCGTCTGCACCGCCTCAAGCCGCAGCATGTCGATGCCGTAGCCTGCGTCGATCTTGTCGATTTTCATCTCTAACAAAGGGCGAATGCGGTGTTTATCGTAAGTTGGGCGGGCCAGACCGACCTCGATAACCTCAGCCGCCTGATCGGCACGGTGCGCCTCCAGCCGCAGGGTGCGGGCACCGTGCCCCTTTTCTTCCAGCTTGGTGCAAAGCGTTGGCAGAACCCGATCAACCGCAGCCATGACATCCTCAACCAGACCAATCGGGTTGGGCAGGGTCATCCGGACCGCGAAGTGATGCGGCGGGCGGGCGGGCGAGACAGGCTCGGGCGCGCTGCCCATGGCCTGATCCAACCGCAGAACCAGCCCGCGCCCAAACCTCCGCGCAAGGCTGGCGCGGGGTTGGCCCAGCAGATCGCCGATGCGGCGCAGGCCCAGACGGTTCAGCTGCACGACAACCTGATCGTCCAACCGCAGCGCGGCGATGGGCAGGGGGCTGAGTGCGCCATAAGATTGCCCCGGCGGTGCGATCCGCGCGCCTCCGCCCAGGGCCCTCACTTGCGGCGCGGTGCCGCCTTTGGTCCAGTGCCGCCGTTTGCCCGCCCGGGCGCGGGTGGCACGGGCCTCCTGACTGATGGCGTCGCCATTGCGGTCGGATGTGGCCGCTTGCCCCGCATAGCGCGCCAAAGCCCAGGCTGCGCCCAGCGTGTCGGCGATGCCCATCTGTACGCTGAGGCCCATATCCGCGCAGTCGGTTTCAAGAACGTTCAGCAACGCCTCCTCTCCGCCAAACAGATGGGCGCAACCTGACAGATCGACGATCAGCCCGTCCGAGGCCTCTTCGGCCACCCATGGGCTGAACTTTCCCGCCCAGCGACGCAACGCGGCCAGGAACGCGGCTTCGGCCGGGGCGTTACGGTGGCGCGTGATCAGGTTGGCACACATGGCATGAGCATCCCGCACTGGCTGGCCTACACGTAGCCCGACAGCCTGCGCATCGGCATTCACTGAGGTAATAACCTGCATGTTCGACTGCTCGGCCACGATGGCCAAAGGTCCGGTATGCAGCCCCCGCGCAGCGCGGATCAGCCGTTCAGCCCCCAGGCGAGGGAACCATAGCGAAAGTATTCGGCGTTTGGGCATTTTCAAGCATCATAATGTTCTTGCTTTGTTCTTAAGTTAGAATCGATGCCTGAGTCGAGTCCGCCCTTATCCGCAGGTCAGCCGCTGGATGATCCCGTCACCATTCACGTATACGTTTAGCCGGTCGATGCGGTAATCCTGCGTGGCGATGTCATCCGGCCCCAGCACGCGCGACCGCGCGGGCAGGTTTGCCTGAATGGTTGAAACCGGCTGGCCAACGGTATCCGAAAAATCTTCGCCCTGACAAAAGGCCAGATCGACCGGGGCAGGTTCCGGCGGCAGCAAAGCGTCTTCGGGCGCAGGCGGAGTCTCAGCGCAGGCCGCCAGAAAGATCAGGATCGGGAAAAATCGGTGCATTGGCGTTCCTCATTCTGGCAATGTCGTTTCTGCAATATCAATTAATTAGCCAATCTGCCATGAAAGCACGGTTGAAAACACCCTGCAATTGACGCAGGGTCGGGGCAAAAGTGACAGGGAGATAAGTACCATGCGTACCCGTGCCGCCGTCGCCATTCAGGCAGGCAAACCTTTGGAAGTGATGGATGTAAACCTCGAAGGCCCCAAGGCGGGCGAGGTTCTGGTCGAGATCAAGGCCACCGGCATCTGTCATACCGACGAATTCACTCTGTCGGGTGCCGACCCCGAAGGCTTGTTTCCGGCCATTCTGGGCCATGAAGGCGCAGGCGTGGTGGTCGAGGTCGGCCCAGGAGTGACCAGCCTGAAGCCGGGCGATCATGTGATCCCGCTTTACACCCCCGAATGTCGCGAGTGTGAATACTGTCTGCACCCCAAGACCAACCTGTGTCAGGCGATCCGGGAAACCCAGGGCAAGGGTCTGATGCCCGATGGCACCTCTCGTTTCTCGACCTTGGATGGCGATCCGATCCTGCATTACATGGGCTGCTCGACCTTCTCGAACCACACGGTTCTGCCTGAAATCGCGCTGGCCAAGGTGCGCGAGGATGCGCCGTTCGACAAGATCTGCTATATCGGCTGTGGTGTCACAACCGGTATCGGCGCGGTCATCAACACGGCCAAGGTGGAAATCGGCAGCCGTGCAATCGTGTTTGGTCTGGGCGGTATCGGCCTGAACGTCATTCAGGGCCTGCGTCTGGCCGGAGCAGACCAGATCGTTGGCGTCGACCTGAATCCCTCCAAGGTGGAAATGGCCACCAGGTTCGGCATGACCGACTTCGTGAACCCGTCAGAGGTTGAAGGCGATCTGGTGCCGTATCTCGTCAACCTGACCAAGGGCGGTGCGGATTATACGTTTGACGCCACAGGCAATGTCGGCGTGATGCGTGCAGCACTTGAATCGGCGCATAAGGGCTGGGGTGAGTCGATCATCATTGGCGTGGCACCTGCAGGGGCCGAAATTTCGACCCGGCCATTCCAGCTGGTCACCGGCCGGTCGTGGCGCGGTACCGCATTTGGTGGTGCGCGTGGGCGCACGGACGTGCCCAAGATCGTCGACTGGTACATGGAGGGCAAGATCGAGATCGACCCGATGATCACCCACACCATGGGTCTGGACGACATCAACCACGGCTTCGACCTGATGCATAAGGGCGAAAGCATCCGGTCGGTGGTTATCTACTAAGGGTAAACACCAAAGTTCTCGAAAACGGCGCGCTGATCGGTGCGCCGTTTTTGTTGAACCTACTTTCCAGGTCGTGTTGCCCCTGTGTCTGCCCGGGGTGAACGAACCCGCAGAACCGGGGTATTGGCCGAGGTGGTGTTGGCCCGGCTTTCTCGCCACACAACATAGACGCCGGACGCGATGATGATGCTGGCCCCGACGGCGACCCAGATGTCAGGGCGCTCGTCGAAGAAGATCATGCCAAACAGCGTTGCCCAGATGATCTGGCTGTACTGGCTGGGGGCGACGACACCGGCGGGCGCGGCGCGGTAGGCCAGAATGATCAGGTGTTGCGCGATGACCGAGAACACCCCGACCAGCGCCATCATCGCCAGATGCAGCAGGGAAGGCGGCTGATATACAGCCGGTTGGGCAAGGCTCATCACAACGATGGCCAATAGCATCGGATAGAGGATCAGCACGGCCGAGCGTTCCTCATTCCCGATCTTGCGCACCAGAACCGAGGCGAAGGCGCTGCAGAAGGCGGCCATCAGGGCGGCCATATGGCCCAATGTGATATCCGTTGCACCGGGGCGCAGAACGATCAGGACGCCAATCAGGCCGACGCCAACCGCAGCCCAGCGCTGGGCGCGGACCACTTCCCCCAAAATCGGGATTGACAGCACCGTGACGATCAGCGGGAATGAAAACAGCAGGGAATAGACCTCGGCCAGTGGCAGAACCGAAAACGCGTAAAATGCGCAGGACATGGCCGTAACCATCAGGCCCGAGCGCAGCAATACCAGCCATGGGTGATGCGGCAGAAAGTTCCCCGTCGTTCGGTCGGTCAGGATCGTGACCGCCATTGGAACGAAAGAAAACAGCGTGGCAAAAAAGATGATCTGCATCACTGAATAGGTGCCGCCCAGCACCTTGATCAGCGCATCGTGGCTGGCAAAGACGGCAAATCCCAGAAATGCATAGCCAAGCCCCCCAAGGGTGTTGTTTTGAGCGCTCATCGATCCGGCCTCGGCCTATGTTGGTGTGGTGACGATACATCGTGGCAGCGCAGGCAGGGTTCCTGGCTGTCTTTATTGCTGCTTAACCCTATTCTGAGGGCACGAATAGCCCTTATTTTACCGCTAACATGTCAAAACTACCATGATCTGGGATCATCGCAGGATCGGCGGCGCATCTTTGGGCTGTCGTGCGGATTGAACACCTGCCTTCATGCCGACACCGATGCGGCGGGCCAAGACGACCCATGGGGTGGCCGTTTCCGCGGGCAGGGTCCGGGTGGCGACCTCTTCGAACAGATCCAGCCAATGGGCAAAGAACTCCGGTTTCACATCGGGCCGTTCGATATGGACCCGTTGCGGATTACCGTCATAGCAGCGCTCATACAGGATGGCATTGCGCCAGAAGGCGGCGATCTTGTCCTCATGCGCGGGCCAGTCGGTGACGTGGTTTGCGAATACGGGCCCAAGTACCGCGTCTTGCCGGACACGGGCATAAAAGGCGCGAACTTGCGCGTTGATTTGCTCGGGCGTCGCGGGAAAGCGCGGGGGAAGGATGGGTCTGGTCATGACAGCCTGAATTTCGACTCTGTTTTCGGCAGATAGGGTGTTCCGGCGTTACGGAACAGAGGTGGTTTTGTCGCGCCCATCCGGCGTCAGCAGATGCCGCAGCAGGGCCACCGGGTGCGCCCGCAGGCTGAGGCGGGTGGCGACGTAATCTTCGACCACCTGCTCGCCCAGCGTCATCTGTGGCAGGTAAGCCTTGGGTTCATCCAGCGCCTCGCCCTCCAAGTCCTGCGAGAACAGTGGCAGAGGTTTGGCGGTGGCAATTGCCTTGGCCTGCCAGAGCGCCTCGCGCCGGGTCAGGTCGCAGGCGGCGAAGGCATCAGCCTCGGCCAGCCGTTCGATCACCGACGGCCCAAGGCCTGCGCGGCGCCAGACATCGTCGACCTGGGTGTAGCCATTGCCGCGTGCGGCGGTCAGCCAGCTGGCGTCTTCCTCGCTCAGGCCCTTGATCTGGCGAAAGCCCAGCCGCAGCGCCAGACCGCCATGGCCATCAGGCTCCATCACATTGTCCCAAAAGCTGGCATTGATGCAGACCGGGCGCACCTGCACCCCATGTTCGCGCGCATCCCGCACAATCTGGGCCGGCGCGTAGAACCCCATCGGCTGCGAGTTCAGCAGGGCGCAGGCGAAGATGCCCGGATGGTGGCATTTGATCCAGGCAGAGGCATAGACCAGCAGCGCAAAACTGGCCGCGTGGCTTTCCGGGAAACCGTACGAGCCGAAGCCTTCGATCTGGGAAAAGCAACGTTCCGCGAAATCCTGTTCATACCCGTTGCGTTTCATCCCGCGCAAAAAGAGCGCGCGGAATTCGCTGACATTGCCATGTTTCTTGAAGGTTGCCAGCGACCGCCGCAGCCGATCGGCCTGTTCCGGGGTGAAGCCCGCGCCGACAATGGCGATCTGCATCGCCTGTTCCTGAAACAACGGCACACCCAGCGTTTTGCCCAATACCTCGCCCAGCGCGTCCGAGGGGAAGCAGACCTCCTCCTCGCCATTACGGCGGCGGATATAGG